>JBJUHT010000220.1:0-10262 GCA_046070105.1 Dolichospermum sp. | reverse complement strand
GAAAATGAAAACCCCCTGGGGTCGGGGGTGGGGTTCTTGTATCTCACTCAACCGATAACCGCTATATCCACAGTTCTCAGGTTTAACAAAGTTTCGTCTTCCTTTCAAGTTAAAAATACTCTCAAACGAGCGCCCATATCTCAATCACCTTGCTAGATGTTTTCTCCGTATTTACTTATCTTTACATATTTTGGTTTTTTCACGCCAATTTACTTAGTAGGGAATGATTTATGTATCAAATATTTCTTGATCCTCTATGGTAGTTGTTATACAATTGTTCCTGCATTGACATATAAAACCTGAGAATATTTTAACCATTGAGAATCAAAAGTACCTAAATGAGTAGTAGTAATTAAAGTTTGAAATCTGTCTTGAATAGCATCAAGTAATTGACCTTGACGAGATGGATCTAATTCAGCTAAAACATCATCCAATAATAATAAAGGTGGTTCATTAATTACTTCCTCGATTAATTGTAATTCGGCTAATTTCAAAGCTAAAACTAAAGTTCTTTGTTGACCTTGAGAAGCATATTTTCTTGCAGGACTTTGATTAATAATTAATTCTATTTCATCGCGGTGAGGTCCTACTAAAGTGATACCTCGATGTAATTCAGGAACTGCTCTTTGTTGTAGTTTAGCAAAAAAAGCATTTTGTAATTCATGGGGAGAATTTATTTCTAAAGGAACATTAGCAGCATATTTAATTTGCAGATTTTCTGATGATCTGCTAATATTCTTATGCCAGTGAGAAGCTAGATTAGTCATTCTTTGAATGACTCTATTTCTTCTCAAAATTACTCTTGTTCCAGCGGTAACTAATTGTGCATTCCAGATAGCTAATTCGGATTGTAGAGACTTTTCTTGTGTATTAATATAGCGTTTTAAGAAAGCATTTCGTTGGCGTAAAGTTTGGTTATATTGATGTAAAATATGGGCATAAACTGGTTCTAATTGAATTAATAATGTATCCAACCAATGACGACGACTATCGGGACTACCTCGTACTAATTCTAAATCTAAACTGGAAAATTCTACTGCATTGAGAACACCTAAAAAGTTCATTTGTTTGGGAATTATTTCCCCATTAATAGCGACAGTGCGACGGCTTTGACGACGGAGAGTGAGGGTTAAATCACTATGACTATGAATCCTTTGTAAATTAGCACTAATTTGGGCTGTAGATTCACCTTCTTTAATTAAATCATGATCTCGTGCCATGCGGTGCGATCGCAATGTTGCTAATAATTCTACAGCTTCCAATAGATTTGATTTTCCTTGAGCATTATTACCCACCAAAATAGTTTTAGCAGCGTTAAATTCAACTTTTTGATCTTGATAATTACGAAATTGTTTCAGATGTAAAGTTTTTAAATACATATATATAACATATATAGGACTCCTATTTGATTTTTGATAGCTTGCGTCGCGTAGCTATACAAGACTCAGTAGGTATCAATTCTGTCTTTCTTCGGAGTGTTCCCTGTTCCCTATTCCCTGTTCCCTATTCCCTCGTCATAACGACAATTTTTAACGCCAACCTGCTTAAGGTACTGTTACCAAATCTAATTGGTAATTTTGAGAATCGCTGTTAATGCGTATAAACTCATTTTCCGGGTTATAGGTTTCAAATTTTTGAAGATTATCCTCTTTGTTGATAGCATTTTCTAAATAAGCTGAGGCTAATGTTGAAGTTACATAAATATTTCCATGTTGTTTGAACGCTTGTATTAGTTCAGATTCCTCTGGATAATCTTTTACTAAATGTTCTGCTAAAAACCCTTTTAAAATTATTCCTCTCAAACCAGTTTCATTATATCCTGCTTTGGCAATCATCAATGATATATTATCAGAATTGAGATCAGATAAATGATTGTAATCTTCAAAAAACGGGCAAAAAACTTTCATCAGATTTTTGACAGGATTTTTAACTTTTCCGTAATTGGGATCTTGTTGTTTTCTACGTTTTGATTCACCCATGATATCTATTTCCTCATAACGTTCTTGTCAAGTGTACAGAATTAATGGATCAACAGGAATGAAAAAAATAATTTTCAAATCCTGCAAATCCTAATATCCTATCAGATAATTTACTTATTAAACATTTTTTTTGCCCCTAAAGCGGAAGAATAATTTCTCACCTTCAATCCAAACAAACATTAAAGCACTAAATGCAATACAAATTCCCAATTCCGCAAGACTGAGTGCATGAGTTCCAAAGAAACTTCGCAGGGGGGGAACATAAATTAACATCAATTGCAAAATTGTTGTGACAATTACTGACCCTAATACAAAGATATTAGAAAAAGGATTCATTTCAATGGTCAGTCTATTATTAGAACGAATGGCGATCGCATGACCCATTTGTGCTAGACATAATGAGGTAAATACCATTGTTTTCCAAGTATCTTCATGTCCTTGATATCCAGGTGCATGAGAATGTTGATAAGCCCACTGCATGAGAATAATGGTAATAATGGCGAAAACGAGTCCAATGCGAATCATATAAGCACCCAATCCCCTTGCAAAAATACTTTCACGGGGACTAAAGGGAGGACGCTGCATCACATCAGGTTCCGGAGGTTCTACAGCCAATGCTAAAGCCGGTAAACCGTCTGTAACCAAATTCATCCAGAGAATTTGCAAAGGAGTGAGGGGAACACCGCCCAAACCTAACAATGGTGCAGCCGCAATGGTGAGAACTTCCCCAATATTACTACCAAGAATATACTTAATAAACCTGCGAATATTAGTATAAACAACTCTACCTTCTTTAGTAGCAGCGACTATGGTGGCAAAATTGTCATCTAGCAACACCATGTCACTGGCTTCCTTGCTCACATCTGTACCTGTGATGCCCATGGCAATGCCTATATCGGCTTGTTTGAGGGCGGGAGCATCATTGACACCATCGCCTGTCATAGCCACAAATCGCCCACGACGTTGCAATGCTTGCACAATTCTTAATTTGTGTTCTGGGGAGACCCTGGCGTAAATACTTACTAGGTCTACCTGTGTATCTAGTTCCTGGTCACTAAGTAGTTGCAATTCCTTACCAGTAAGCACTCTATCACCTTTTTGGGCAATTCCTAAATCAATAGCGATCGCCTGGGCGGTTAATTGATGGTCGCCTGTGATCATTACTGGACGAATACCAGCGTGGCGACATTCTTCGACAGCAGCCCGCACTTCTGGCCGAGGCGCGTCTAACATTCCCACCAGTCCCAACCAAACTAAATCTACCTCAGAAGTGTCTTCTTCAAGCTCAGCAGGAACTTCCTCCAGGGGTTTATAAGCAAAACCTAAGACCCGCAAACCTTGACCCGCCATTTGGTCATTAGCTGCTAAAATTTGGCTGCGTTGTTCGGCGTTGATAAGAACTGCCCTATCACCTAAATGGATTTTTGTACACCTTTCTAGAGTTAATTCTGGTGAACCCTTGGTAAACATGAGATAGTTTTCCGATTCGACAAAACCAGTAATAGCTGGGTCAATAGCTGTTAAAGAAGATTCGCCAGTAGCCACAGCTTCTATTTGACAAATCACACTCATGCGTTTTCGTTCAGAGGAAAAGGGAAATTCCGCCACACGAGGTAATTTACTATACCATTGGTCTTGCTCAATTCCTGCCTTTCCGGCTAAAGTCACTAAAGCCCCTTCCGTAGGGTCGCCTAAAATCGCCCATTCTCCCTGTTGTTGCAAAACAGCATCATTACAAACAGCACAGGGAACAAGTAGAGCGGAAATTTCTGGAAATTCATCTACATTGGCTTTTTTACCATGTAAGTGAAAATCACCAATGGGGGTGTAACCTTCTCCAGTGACACGAAAAGTGGAATTATTGGTGTACACCGACTGGACTACCATTTTATTTTGAGTCAGAGTTCCGGTTTTATCAGAACAAATAGTAGTTACAGAACCGAGTGTTTCTACGGCTGGGAGTTTGCGAATTAAAGCATTATGTTTGACCATGCGCTGAGTTCCCAAAGCCAGAGTAACAGTAATAACAGCCGGTAAACCTTCGGGAACTACTGCCACAGCCATACTTAAAGAAACTTCCACTAATTCCTGTAAATTTTTCCAACCTATTCCTTGAGTGAGATCATGGATAAGTCCACCACCAACGACTATGGCTACAAGAATTAAAGAACCGCTGACCAAGACATTACCTAGTTGGGTCATGCGTTGCTGTAGGGGTGTAGGTTCACCGTCTACAGATTGTAACATGGTAGCGATTTTACCTAATTCCGTAGTCATTCCCGTGTTAGTTACCAACACCTTAGCCCGACCTTGGACAACTTCCGTGCCTTGAAAAACTGAATTGAGGCGATCGCCTAAAGCAGCATCTTCTGGTAATGTGATTATAGCTTGCTTATTAACAGCCTCAGCTTCACCAGTTAAGGCAGACTCACGCACTTGTAAGTTAGACTGTTCTATTAAGCGACCATCAGCAGCTATTTGCACTCCCGCTTCTAGTAGCATGATATCTCCTGGAACGAGATCCTTGGCTGCTATATCCCCCAGTTGACCGTCACGCAGGACTCGTACCGAAGGGGAAGATAGTTTTTTCAAGGCTGCTAGGGCTTTTTCGGCTCGGCTTTCTTGAACATAGCCTAAAATACCGTTCAGGATCACGATGGCCATAATGGCAATTGTATCCTTGAATGGCACTTCACCGGCTTTTAATGCCCCCCTAGACAAAGCCATCAAATCTAAAAAACCAGAAATGAAGGCAACTGCAATCAACATCAATAACATGATATTGGTAAACTGATCTAGGAGAATTTGCCAAGGGCTACGACCGCCATTTTCTTCTAGTTCATTCGTTCCATATTTTTGACGACGCTGTTCAACTTCTTGGGAGGTTAAGCCGTTGTTTGCGTCACTATCTAGCAGTTCCAAGGCTTTATCAACTTCTAAACTATGCCAGAGGTTGGTAGCTTCAGGTAAAGAATGAGCAGACATTGTGTAAGTTACAAGAAATGGTTACAAAATTCGATCATAATTTAGTGATGTCAGAAAATGTGGAATTGGGTAATGGTAATTGGGTAAGGGGTAATTGGCTATCCAGGACTTACGCACAGTCAGGGAATAATTAACCACCAGAACAGAGGCTTTAATAAATATAATGTTCGCTCTAAGTCCTGTCTCCTAAATCACAACTGATGTGAAAAAGTAATAATTTATGACTACTATGCTTAATAACACGAGTTTCCCACTACCCAATTTGACAGTGAACCAGAATTTTCAACAACAAAGAATTATCAGACCAATTACCGCTGCTACCTTGCATGGAATTGCTTTTACTGAAAATAGACTTATTGCTATTGATACAATTAAAGGTCATTTATTAGAAATTGACCCCCTCAATGATAATAGCAAAATTATCAATCCCCACCAAGTCCGTGAATTTAAGGAAGTTACCGGGTTAGCTATGTCGCAAGATTATCTCTGGGTAACTCGTGGTAATAGTGTCTATTTGTGCAAACTGACATCCCTTGGTTTAGAACATTTTGTGACTTTACCATACCCTGCTGACGGTGTGGCTGTTTGGGAATCTACCGTTTATGTCAGTTGTCAAAGACTTGGCTATATTTTAATTTTTGACCGTGATACCCGCAAGGAAATTACTAGATTTTATGCCCCTGGTGTTGGTATAGAAAATTTAGCAGTCACAGAAGAAACATTATGGATATGCGATCGCACGGAACAAACTGTTTACTCTATGGATAGGGCAACGGGGGAAGTCCGTTTCAGTGTTCTTACTCCTTTTGATTCTCCAACAGGTATCGCTGTTTATGGACAGGATGAGACAGGCAAAGATCGTCTTTATGTGGCATACTCCAGTGAAGAACCTTATATCCGCGATAACCCTAATGCTGATCCCTGTTATGAGTTAACATACCGCGATCGCACATTCATTCATGCTCTACAATATCATTACCAGGAGGATAAACGCTACGCCCTTTCTAATGGTTATCTCATAGAAATGTCCTATCTTGAGGAAATTTCCCCCCTGGATGAGGTTTATTTAAGCGATATAGAATGGCGTATTGCTCTACCCTCAGAAACAGAACGACAAAAAGTTAAGCAAGTTGAAGCCATTGGCTTACCCTTCACAGAAGAAATCATTGACGGCCAAAGGGTAGCCGTTTTTAAATTTGACACCCTCACCCCCGGAGAACGCCATATATTTGGCTGGAAAGCACTTGTGGAAGTACGCGGTATTAAATATCGCATTACTCCCAGAGACTTGGAAAAGTTACCAGAACTCTCACCAGAATTAAAAACTCGCTATCTGGTAGATGATGATGATTTAGCAATGGATACAGATATCGTTATCCGTGCGGCCAAGACAGCTATCGGTTCAGAAACTAACTTGTTACGGAAAATGTACAGTATCCGCAACTACGTCTATGATCAATTATCCTATGGTATTAAACCTCACATTGATTCACCAGATCTAGTCTTAGAACGTGGTATTGGTTCCTGTGGAGAATATGTCGGTGTATTACTGGCACTTTGTCGCTTGAATGGTATTCCTTGTCGCACCGTTGGTAGATACAAATGTCCAGTCTACGCTGAACATCAGGGAGTTCCCCTCCAACCCGATTTTAATCATGTTTGGTTAGAATTTTATATCCCCGGTATGGGTTGGTTGCCCATGGAATCTAATCCTGATGATCTCCAAGAAGGTGGCCCCTATCCGACAAGGTTTTTTATGGGTTTATGCTGGTATCATATCGAAATTGGCAAAGGTATATCCTTTGAAACTTTAAGCCAGCATGGAGTCCGTTTAACCAAAGAAGATATTTCCCTAGGTGATTTAGCTATTAACCATATTCGGTTTACAATCCTCAAAGAATTACCGCCTTTTTAAGGTTGACATTGGGACTGTTAAGTGAGAGAAAAGACTTTGGAGATACTTGCAGCTTAGTGGCTTTTCCACAGCTTTGCAGGATGCTTCCTGATAGTAAATAATAATAATTATGCACGGGAGAGAGTGGCCATGACGAGCAACCCTAGCAATTCCGGTAAGATAAAATTTGGTACTGATGGATGGCGCGGAATTATTGCTGATGATTTTACTTTTCCAAATGTACGAAAAGTAACTAGAGCCATAGCCGGTTATCTGAAAACTGCCTATACTAAGGACAAACCAGTTTTAATCGCCTATGATACCAGGTTTTTAGCTGACGAGTTCGCCCAAACATCTGCCGCAGTTTTAGCAGATTTGGGTTGGAATGTACAAATTACTGACCGGGATTGTCCCACCCCAGTAATTGCCTACAATGCCCGTATTCTCAATTCCGCAGGGGCTTTGATGTTTACTGCTAGTCACAACCCCGCACCCTATTGTGGGATTAAATATATACCCGATTATGCAGGTCCTGCAACTCCAGAAATTACTGATACGATTGTCGCTAATATAGAAACGGCATCCGATGAATTACCTGGCAGTAACCCATCTGGTACAATTTCTACTTTTGATCCTAAGCCCGCTTATTTAGATTTTATCTACACTTTGTTGAATGTGGAAAAAATTAAAAGTGCAAATTTAAAGGTCAAATATGATGCCCTTTATTCTACCTCCCGTGGTTATTTAGATGAAGTTTTGCAACACTGTGGTTGTCAATTAGAAAGTTTCCACACCTGGCGAGATGTGCTTTTTGGGGGTGGTATGCCCGAACCCAAAGGGGAACAGTTAGTTGAGTTGGTGGCCGCTGTCAAGGCTGATCATGCAGATTTGGGTTTGGCTACCGATGGTGATAGCGATCGCTTTGGTATTGTTGATGAACAAGGTAATGTCCTCACTCCCAATACGGTGTTGTTACTCTTAGCACGACATTTGATTAAAAACAAGGGTAAAAGCGGTGCGATCGTTCGCACTGTGGCAACTACGCACTTGTTAGATAATTTCGCGGCTAAGTATGGGCTGGACATTTATGAAACTGCGGTGGGTTTTAAATACATTGGTGAGAAAATGCGGGAAACCGCCGTTTTGATCGGTGGCGAAGAATCCGGTGGTTTAAGTATCATTGGCCATATTCCCGAAAAAGATGGGGTTTTAGCAGATATGCTAGTGGCTGAAGCGATCGCTTACGAAGGTAAGCCTTTAAGTCAGTTGGTACAAGAAGCTATAGCCGAAGCGGATGGTCCTTTGTATAACAATCGCTTGGATTTACACCTCACAGAAGCTCATAAAATCGCTGTGATTAATAGTTACACTCAAAATCCCCCCTCAGAAGTGGCAGGAATTAAGGTCAAAGAGGTGGGCAGGAAAGATGGTATCAAACTCTATTTAGAAGAGGGTAGCTGGGTCTTACTGCGTCCTTCTGGTACAGAACCTTTGGTGAGGGTGTACATGGAAACTAACTCACCAGCAAAACTTAGCCAGATTGCTAAATTCATGGAAGGTGAAATCGCTAAGTTAGGTAATTAGCAGGGAACAGGGAACAGGGAACAGGGAGCAGGGAACAGGGAACTCTTAACAGGGAACAGGGAACTCTTAACAGGGAACAGGGAAAATGATGTAGAGATGTTTTAGATAACGTCTCTACATTTGTAAGAAATTTATATTTTTTAAGTTATGATATTCAAAATATTGGCGAATTTTTTAATATTACTAATTATAGCTGTTTGGGTAGTAGCGATCGCTCTGGTTTCTGTCCAAAATGCTACTCCTGTATCTTTAAAGTTTTTGGTTTTTCAATCAATACAAATTCCCTTCGGGTTAATGTTAGCTTTTAGTGTGGCGGTCGGCTTGTTAGCTACAGCCGTTTTACAGCCTCTTTGGGAGTTGGAAGAATCTCAATCTGGAGATGAAGATGCCGAGTTTTTTGTTGATGATGAGGATTTTTAAAAGTTTCTCAATAAATACAGCAGTTTCCGATATTATGAAGTACAGATATTAATAATAAAACTCTTGTGGTGCGGGCATCTTGCCCGCACAAAGTGTACCTCACTCAAGCTCAACTTGCTGTAAGTATAGAAGTCATATTATTTCTCAAAAAAATAGGTATTGTAGGGTGCGTTAGATATTACAAATCTGTTTATTGATAGAATTTATGCAGTCTGACGCACTCTACATATCTTTTCATAAATCCAAGATTATTCCTATAGATAAATATTACTAAAAAATAGGGTATCTATTCTTTAGTGCTAAAATATTAGTAAAGTAAACAACTAACTAATTTAAAGTTATGGTTACTCAACCTCTAACGCTAAGTACATCAGAGGTCATCTACCCAGACAGTGATGGACAACCAATGGCTAATAATACAGAACAGTTTCGTTGGATATTAGTTATTCAACAAAATTTAGATTGGTTATTTGCAGATAACCCTGATGTTTTTGTGGCTGGTGATTTATTTTGGTATCCCATTGAAGGGAAAAATTATATAGTCAATGCACCAGACGTTATGGTTGTATTTGGACGACCAAAAAGTAAACGCGGTTCTTATTTACAATGGCAAGAAAATAATATTGCCCCCCAGGTAGTTTTTGAAATTCTTTCTCCTAGCAATTCCCAAACCGAAATGGAGAGGAAATTGATATTTTATGAAAGACATGGAGTAGAAGAATATTATATTTACAATCCTCAAAACAATCAGTTGAGAGGATGGTTAAAAACGGAAGACGGTTTAGATGTCATTTCGGAAATAGAAAATTGGGTTAGTCCCAGGTTAGGAATTAAGTTTGATTTATCAGGGGAAGAATTACAAATTTATCGTCCTGATGGTCATAAATTTTCTTCATATCTGGAAATTTGCCAACTTCTAGAACAAGCAGAAACAGCCTTAGCCGCAGAAAGGAGAAAAACCCAACTTTTAGCTGAAAAGTTAAAGGCTTTAGGTGTGAATCCTGATGAACTAGAGTAATACTAAAAAACAAAAATAGTCGGTTAAAACCGACTATTACTTTTAGTTATTCTGGATAGCGTTTTGATGTATGCAGTATTCGCAGAACTTCTACAGATTCTTCCTTAACTCGGTAAATCAGAATATAGGGTGAATTAGAAATTATCAATTCTCTTGTACCTTCAACTCTGCCATTTTTACCCATAAAGGGATAATTTTGTAATTGATTAGCAGCATTTTGAATCTTGATTATTAATTCCTGTGCTGCGGTAGGATTTTCCTGGAAAACGTAATTACGCGCTTGTTCTAAGTTACGCAGCGCCCGACGTAGCCATTTAACCTGCATTTGTTAGCCTTGCAAATGTCGCTGTTACTTCTTCATCAGTAGCAAAATCTCCAGCAT
>JBJUHT010000219.1:0-4953 GCA_046070105.1 Dolichospermum sp. | reverse complement strand
ATAATTAGCTAAATCTGTAGAAATTGTTTCCCCACAATAAAACGGGGTAGTAGTTCCTCCACGACAAGCATATTCCCATTCTGCTTCACTAGGTAAACGATAGGTTTTATTTGCCATTCGGGAAACTCTGGCACAAAATTCTTGAGCATCATTCCATGATACACTCTCAACAGGTAGATTATCACCTTTAAAATAAGATGGATCAGATATTAAATCAATGTTAACCTTTCCTAGTGCAGCTACAGCCCGCCATTGTTTTTGTGTAACTGGATATTTACCTATGAAAAACGGAGGAACAGTAACTTGATGTTGTGGACTTTCAGAAGAATGATAACCTTCCTCATTTTCTGGAGAACCCATTTTGAAAGTTCCCCCAGGGATAGCCACCATTTCCAGAATTACACCATCTCCCAAATCTTCACTAAAATAATTTGCGTTTTTGGTAATGCGTCTAATTTCTGAACTTTTTCCTAAACCCAAAAAGCCAGATTTTAAAATTAACTTAGCTGTTTCAAATTTAAAGCTGGTAACAGGAATATCTAACAACTTTGGCGGTTCTGGTTCAGGACTATTTGGTGGGGGAGATGGATATACTACTTGTTTATTAGCTAGTATTCGCTCTTCAATAGAAGCTATATCTTCATCTCGAAGATTAAGTTTATTTTGTAATCTTTTTAATTGCTTACGGCTTCTTTCGGAAATTGGATATTCTTGTTCTATTGATTGAGAGAAAGTTTTTTCATAATCTTGTAACTTTTCTCGTCGCTTTTGATATGGTTCAAGAACTTCGGACTCAATTTCTTGAGCTTTATCAATTGTTAAACCTAGTTCTTTTTGAATAACATTTAAAGATTGTCTATTAATAAAACTAATTTCTCCTTCGTCTTCCAAAGCAAATTCTTCTATCTCCTTACGGTATTTAAGGTGAGGATCATCTTGAGGTGACTTAGCTAGAATAATTTTATGACCTTCCTCCACAGAATAAATTTTTGGGGTCATAGCTGGAGCAACTTCTTGAACTTTGCTACTCACATACTCATGTAATTCGTCAATAGAAATCCAACCATCTCCGTCTTTATCTGCTGCACCTGTTTTAATTCCCTCAACCAAATAACGAGTATAAATCCCAAATTCCGAACCTTCTTCTTCATAAGCGTACTGTGTTGAAGTAGAAGCTGTAAGTATTGCTGTTCCCTGTCCACCTAAATGGTGTTTAATATTTATATTACCACCATCTTTAGCTGTCATTCCTTGAGGAAAAGCACCACTAAAACAGGAATCTAAAATTACTACCTTGTATTTTGATTTGCTTCTTTTCATGCAGTCATGTACATAAGTTGCTGCTACAGCTAAATATGATAGAAAACTTGTGCCACTTTTCTTTGTAGAAGAAGTTGAGAAGTAGAAATTACCTTCATCATTA
Organism: Dolichospermum sp.; assembly: GCA_046070105.1. Lineage (GTDB taxonomy): Bacteria > Cyanobacteriota > Cyanobacteriia > Cyanobacteriales > Nostocaceae > Dolichospermum. The sequence continues at coordinate 3,530 of JBJUHT010000219.1, read as the reverse complement.
ATTAAACCATGTCCAGAAAAGTACAAAAGCAATAAATCATCTTTCTGCCTATTATTATATAAATCATGAATAGCTCCATCCATATCCAGCTTCTGCGGATTTTTTAAAACGGTGACATTTTCCGCAGCAAACTTACCTATTTCTGGGTTTACCAGCAGTTGCTTGATAGCTTCAACATCCTGAATAGTTGTGGGTAAAGGGTTAAATCCTGGTTGGTACTCACTCACCCCTATTAATAATGCAAATTTGTTCATCTTCTGCTCAAAATAGCTTGATTTTTTGATTTTATGTTAGGGGTTTAGCACTGCCAAACCCTTGCACATTTAGGTTTTTCATAATTGTGTAAAATTCCAAAACTCAGCCGTCAGTAGTAGAGCTATAGAACTGATGTTTGAATTTTAAAAAAATCTCAGCCTTTGTAGGGTGCGTCAGATGGTACAAATTTCATCAATAAACAGATTTGTTATATCTGACGCACCTTACGTATCGTTTCATAAATCAAATATTATTCCTATTGAGTTATCATTCTTTATTGCCCAAAAAATCTTGTATTGCTTTTAGCGTTGGTTCCAAATCCTTAACATCCCCGAGTTCAAGTTCTAAACCATTAAGATCACCTTTATTTCTTTCAATTTTGATCTTTACTTTTTTGCTAGTGTTACCGAAACGTTTAGCCAGAAAACCAACCAAAGACTTGATATTAGCAGGATTAATTTTTGTAGTTAATAATTCCCAGACAAAACCGCCAATAGCTTTAGTATTCGGTGGTGCTTGTTCTACGGTGACTACATCTGCTGTTTCGACACCATCAACTTCTCGTAGTATCGGGAGTAACTTCCGTACTTCCGTTTGTAAGTCTTCTTGTTCTAAACCTAGTTCCGCCAAATAAATTGTTATCTCTACACTGGATGTGCTTGTCATAATAAAATGATAGATTGAGCTAGTTTTAGGGCAAATATTCCCGTATTATAGTCTTTTTTACTGATAATGTCGCAAGCACGCAAAAATCAAGCATCTCTTACCCGGAGGTAGAACCTTTAAGATGACATTCCCAGTCAAAGACTGGGAACGAGAGTTTTCTTGCTTCGCGTCTTTGCTCCTTTGTCTCTTTGCGGAACTTTTTCTTTACCTACGACAATACAAAACTCCTCATCCTTGGCAAGCTGTCATCATCTATCCTAGTCGTAATATAGAAAGAGAACAGAATTTACAATTTGGGGAAATCTTACTGCTTGAACGAGTTACACGCATTTATTTAGACGAGTTGGGAGAAAGTTCTTTAGGGGTGGGAGTTGTTAAACTGGTAATAGAAACAGAGAAGGCAGCACCAGCATTAGCAAGACGATTAATCGCACAAGCAAACCAACAACTAACTGATAACAAAATCAAACGGGATTTAATTAATCTGATTGAGACAATTATCGTCTACAAATTACCCAAAAAAAGCAGAAAGGAGATTGAACCTATGTTAGGTTTAAGTGAGTTGAAACAAACCAGAGTTTATCAAGAAGCTTTAGAAGAAGGTAAAGCTGAAGGTCAAGCTGAAGCAACCAGAAAGTTTGCTTTAAAATTGTTACGAACTGGCATGAATTTACAACAAATTGCTGAGGTTACGGAATTATCTCTTCAGCAAGTTCAGGCTTTACAAAAGGAAATTCAACAATCATAGTAGTCTCGCTCTAATAAAATACTATTGAGGACGGGGAAACCCCGCCCTTACAGGTTTGAGGATAGAAAACTGTACCTAATAGCGGAGAAAAATACTGTATAGAATTAACAACATCCTCCACCATCATAATACCATGTAGAATTAGTAATCATGATTTCTTCAGCATTGATAACTGCTAACTTTTCCGCCGTTTTATCACAAACAGCCACAGGAATTCCCCTTTGTAAAATATGTCCAGATTGATCATCAAAAAATTCTTCCTTACCCCCATAAATTGCTGTTTTACCAGTAAAAATACAAGCCCCGTCTGAGGGGATTTCCACCTTAAAAGCCACAGAATCAAGACTTTCTAAAAGGATATTTTCCTGTAGTTGATAACTATGTTTATCTAATAAACGATAAGGACGACGTGCGCGAATTTCCACTTGTCCAAAACCAGCATTAATTATTAGTTGAGTATATTCCTCATAAGTAAGAGCGCCGGATAAACATAAAGCGCGTAAATGTTCATTTTGTTGTAAATTATCAGGAATTGGACTGGTAGCAATTGGATCACTCATTTGTAAGCGACCGCCGGGTTTTAATACTCGATATGCTTCCTTTAAAGCGCAAATTAAATCCGTTGGTTCAAAAATATTGAAAAGGCAATTTTGCGCTACTATATCCACCGAAGCATCAGCCACAGGTAAATTAAAAGCGTCTCCCGGACGAATCTCAACAAAGCTAGTATCAAACCAGGGGTTTTCTGTTGCAGCAATTTCTAAATTACGCATTGCAGCTTCTCGCATAGCCTCCACAGGTTCAACAGCAATAATCGCACCAGGACGAGGAGAAAAATAAGCAAATTGTAATGCTTCTAAACCACCACCAACACCAACATATAAAACTGTCGGTTCATTATTAAGTTCGTTGTGATGAACTGTAGTTCCACAACCATAGTTCATTTCCTGCATAATCAGAGGAATTTTCAGCCCTGGTAATTGCAAAGGTGTACTTTGGACACAGCATAGCCCCACTTCTGGTGTTTGAGCAACTTGGCTGTAAAATTGGGCGGCGGTTTCTAAATAGGTCATAATCTCAAATTAGTATCAATTCATTCTAACAGAACTGTTTTCCCTTGGAATGCCGTGAGAATATTTTTACCTTTCAAAAGGCTTGACTTTTAATTTCAGCAAGAGTATTATCTAAAAATAATGGAAAGGGAGTAGCTGCTGACAGTAAATCAAGATTTTCTGTTCAGTATATCTAAATCAACATACTGGTGATGAGCCTGGTTTAGATAGCGAATAAACAAAGTATTTGAAAGCGAGACCTTCACTGACTACACATTGAAAAGTGTGGAGTTCAGTGAAGTTGTCATGACTCTCATTGATACTCCACACGGGTAAAAAATCCTTGAGGAGTTTGAGAGAGTGTTAACAGTCTTTACCGCCGGTTTATTACTAATTACCATTTCTGAACTAGGTGATAAAACCTTTTTTATCGCTGTGATTCTGTCCATGCACCACCCACGGCGCTTGGTGTTCTCTGGTGTGATAGCTGCTTTAGCAGCCATGACTATCTTATCAGTTATGTTTGGACAAGTAGTGTCCTTTTTGCCAGAACAAATCATTCATTACGCCGAAATAGTTTTGTTTATTGCCTTTGGTTTGAAGTTGATTTATGATGCCAATAAAATGCCTGTATCTGCTACTGAAGAAGTCGTAGAAGAGGCACAAGAGTTTATCCTTATTGGTGGCGAGGAATTTCTGCTGATATTTCAGTATTAGCATTGACATTAGGTGTACTCTTGCTAGTTTTTGCCCCAGGAAGTATGAAAGATTTAGGCTGGACTGCTGTTTTCGTTGGGATTATGGCCATA
>JBJUHT010000218.1:0-3151 GCA_046070105.1 Dolichospermum sp. | reverse complement strand
GGGCCCCCCGAAGACGCCGAGCTTGTCTTCTTGCTGCTCGATGCGTGTGACTCGCAGTCCTGCGTGGAAGGCCATGGCGCCGGAATCGCGAAGCGCACGCAGGGCGCTGCTGCGTATTTCGGCGATCGTGACCGGTCGTTTCGGTTGAAGGTGACCGGTCATTTCGGCGCAACGTGACCGCCCATTTCGGTGATCGTGACCGGTCTGGGGCCGGGGTGCTGCGCAGGCTCATAAGTGTATCGGCCGGGGGTTTTCAGTTCCCGTGGGTCTCCTTCGGGTTGGGGTTGTGGGGTGATCCTATGACCGTGCGATCAAGGCGGAAGTACGCCTGTGGCGTGGCGCTGACGAGCTCCGGACTGGCGTCGATCCACCCGCTGTGACGGCGGTGGTTTCCCACCACGCGCAGACTTCGCCGGCGCGAGGCCTGTTGCCGCGCCGCGGTCTTCCTTGTTGCCAAGCCTGTATTGGGGTTGTGGGTCATGGCGTGTGACTCAGTCACGCTGTGGCTGCAGCGCTTGCAGGGGTGGCCTTGCGCGCAGCGACCTGCGGGGCGCCGGTGCGGCGGGAGTGGCCTTCGAGCTTGAAGCGGTGCACGCGCTGCAGCAGACGGTCGAGGATGGCGTCGGCGATGGTGGCGTCGCCGATCCATCCGTGCCAGTGCTCCAGCGGCAACTGGTGGGTGATGATGGTGGCACGGCGGCTGGCACGGTCATCGACGATCTCCAGCAGGGCGCTGCGCGTGGCGCTGTCCAGCGGGCCCACGCCCCAGTCGTCCAGCAGCAGCACGTCCACGCGCGCCAGTTGCAGCAGCCACTTGCCCAGACCGCCGCTGGCGGTGAGCACGCGCAGATCCTCGGGCAGGCGCGGCACACGCAGGTGCAGCGCGCTGTGGCCACCGCGGCAGGCGTGCTGGGCCAGCGCGCACGCCGCCCAGGTCTTGCCCACGCCGGTGGCGCCGCTGAGCAGCACGGTGTCGCCGCGCTCGATCCAGCTCGACAGGGCCAGCGCCGTCAGCGCGCGTCGGTCCAGCCCGCTGATGCCTGTGAAGTCCGCGGCCTCGATGCTCGCATCCGGGTACTTCAGCTGCGCCTTGTGCAGCAGCCGTGCGCGCTTGCGGTCTTGGCGGCTGTACACCTCGCGGTCCACGAGCAGCGCCAGGCGTTCCTCGAAGCTCAGCGTCAGCGCCTCGGGCTGGCCGGCCTGCAGCTCGAGCCCCTCGGCCAAGGCGTTGAGCTTCAGGGCCCGCAGGTGGGTCAGGGTCGATGAGTTGATCATGGGGGGTGTGCTCCGGGTGTCACTGGTAGTTCTGGGGGCCGCGCAGGTTGTCGTGCTGGGGGCTGACCCAGTCGCCCTGCGTGGGCTGCGTCAGGCGGTCACGGTTGTTCTTCAGCATCTCGCGCACGTGCTTGCAGCGGTAAGTGCCCAGCACGAGTGCGCTCTCGCAGGCGGCCTCCAGGCGTGCTCGGCCGTAGCGACGCGCCAGCGACAGCAGCCCCAGGCAGGCGCGGTAGCCGTGCTCGGGGTGGTGGTAGCGGGCGAGCGCGCGGGTGACGAACACGCCGGTGGCCGCGCCCACCTGTTCGCCCCAGGCGACAAGCCGCTGGGGCGACCACTGCTTGTGCGCGCGGTGCGCCGCGGGCATGTGCTCGTCCACGGTGGTGAAGCCGCCGCGCTGGTGGCTGCGCACATGGCTTGCCACGCGCTGGCCGCGGTGCAGCACCTCCACCAGATGGCGCGTCAGGCGCGCCTGCAGCGCTTGGCCCACCAGGGCGTGGGGCACGCTGTAGTAGTGGGCGTCGACCTCCACGTGGTAGTCGATGTGGACCTTGACGGTCTTGAAGCGCGCGAGCTCGTAGGGCGCAGGTGGCAGCGGCAGCATCGCCGGGCGGTCGACTTCGGCGAACACGCTGGCGCGGCTGCCCGGCAACTTGCGGAACAGCCGCCCGTTGAGCGAGGGCAGCAGCGCCTGGATGGCCGCGTCGGCCTCGGCCACGGTGTCGAAGACCCGGTGGCGCAGCGACGCCAGGATCCAACGCCCCACCACCTGCACCGCGCTCTCCACCGCCGCCTTGTCCTGCGGGTGGTAGGGGCGCGCTGGCAGCACCGAGGTGCCGTAGTGGCGTGCGAAGTCCAGCACCGTGGCGTTGGCCAGGGGCTCGTAGCGGTCGGGCTCGGCGATGAGAGCGCGCGGGTTGTCGGGCACCACCAGCTGCGGCACCGCACCCAGGAAGGCGATCGAGCGCACCAGGGCTTCGATCCAGTCGTCGAGCTTTTGCGCCGGGGTGGCGCAGGAGAAGGTGTAGCTCGATGCGGCCTTGGCCGAGACGAAGACCTGAGCGCAGCCGCCCTCGCGCAGCCGCAGCGTCGGGCCGGAGTAGTCCACGAACAGCTTCTCGCCGGCGCGCCGGTGCTGGCGCATCGAGCGCTTGAGCCGGGCGCGGAAGGCCTTGTAGTGCTCGCAGAACTGGGTATAGCGCCAGGTACGGCCACCGGGGTGGGCCTCGGTGTACTCCTGCCACAGCAGCATGAGCGTGACGCCCTGGCGCTGCAGGTACTGGTGCACGCGAGCCCAGTCGGGCTCGACGAAGCCCGAGGCCAGACGCGAGACGGGCAGCAGGGCCTGCTGCAGGCGCTGCTCGTCCCAGTCGCGTACCTCGTCCCAGTCCAGCTTGGCGGCGCCGGCGAGCGCCACGTACTTCTGCACCACGCCCTTGGAGATGCCCAGGGCGGTGGCGATCTTGTCGTGGGACAGACGGGCTTCCCACTTCAGTCGAATGACATCCTTGATCATGCGTAGACCAACTCGTTGTGCGGGCATCGTTGCGCTCCGGCCATGAAGGGGCCGCAAGGGTACGAAGCCCAGCGGGGGTCAGTTGATCTGCGCAGCGCCCGGGGCGCCGACGAACACCGTCGTGGCACGGTCACGATCCCGAAATCGGCGGTCACGATGGGCCGACAAACGCACGAAGGCACTGCCGGTTCGCTTCGGTCAGTCGCTTGGCAGCGCGGGGCGAGGGGCGGCGGCGCAGGCAGGCCAGCGCGATCGGCGAGGCCAGGTCGGCGAAGATCACCGCGGTGCCGTGCCGGAAGGACTGCAAGGTGCTGGTCATCTGGTTGGCTTCAGCAGCGCGAGCTGCCTCCAGGTCATCAC
>JBJUHT010000217.1:0-3453 GCA_046070105.1 Dolichospermum sp. | reverse complement strand
TATTAAACAATTCCACATTTCACTCAATTCTAAATATGGTATTCTATCACTATGGGGAGGATCAGTTAATATTAAAGAAATAGTTTCATCAGGACAATTATTAAGAACTTTTCGATTATCACCTTGAAAAATTGCCACATCTGCTTTATTATCAATAATATCTGTTAATCTTTTAGATATACAATAACCTCTTTTAAATTCATCTTCTTGAATAGATTTTAGTAAACTATTGGCACGTTTAATAAAACAATTCCACACATTAATTTCAAAATGTAGTGTTGGTCGCCAATACCCTATCACCCAACTACCAACTTCTATTTTATTGGTTGGTTCAGATTTTGTTTTACCTCTTCCTGTAATTGCAAAAACCATCTTAGACATTTGACCAGAAGCAGATGTTAATGATAGTAATAATGCAGATTTGATAGAATCTGGTTGTTTGTGAATTGCATCAAGTAACAAATCTATATTATATAATGCACGTCCAGTAAATAAATCTTTTAGTGTTAAATTATCATTGGTGTTTATCCGGCTATTGTTAAATAATTTAATTGGCCGAGGTATTTTAGGTTCGTATCCCTCAAATTCTTTAAATACTTGATAGTCATAATTAGTTGGTATTCTTTTATCACTTTTATTTCTTCTTGGTGATAAATGCCAAACTGAATTTAGTTCATTTTCATTCCATAAATAGTGAGTTGCAAATTTTCCATCTTCTAGTAAGTAAGTTTTATATATGTCTAATTTAATACTTTTTTCTAATTCGTTAAGAGCTTTTTTGAAAATATCTGGATTTGGTAAATTGACTAATAAATTCGATAATTCCACAGCTACAGGATTAATGTCAATACCTATAAATCGTCTTTCCCTAATTACTGCTTCACGAGCAACTAAACCTGATCCTAAAAATGGATCTAAAACAATATCGTCTTTTTCTGTTAAGTTTTCAATTAAAAATGCTAAACATTCAATTGGTTTTTTACCCCAATATTTATGAAAAGCAGCTAATCCTTTATAGCCTTTTGGTAATACTATTTTTTCAGGATTTGTTTTTGTCAATTCTAATTCAAATAGATTTAATTGTTTAACAAGAGATTTCATTATTTATGTAATAAAAATTATGTTTTATTTAAAGACAAGGATTAATTTAGTCCAACAAAATAGATTATAACATAAATTCTTAAATTATCAGTCGTTAATAAAATTTAACAAAAGGTCTTTATAACTAGGCGGATATAATTCACATCTACACAAACTCATGGCATCCGAAAAAAGCGGATAAAAAGTAGATGTAGATATAGGTTGGGTTTCTTTCCTCAACCCAACATCTTTATAATTTTATTACCTTAAATAGCAGTTGAGGTAAAATCTTTTTTAGGACTATCTGAAGTTACTGAATTTCATACAGCTTTAGGACATATAGTATTAGGTTTTAAATCTCCTTATATCAGACAATTTACTGATTTTGCCCAAGGTTAAAACTTTGCGTTCCTCCTCTGCGTTCTCTGCGTCTCTGCGTGAAATAAAAACCTTAAAAATTGCTATAATATAAACATTCCCACAAAATCATATCATGCTAACAGTAAACATTGATGACATCAAAAAAAACCTCACCACCTATCTTGACCAAGTAGCAGCAGGAGAAAGTATAATCATCATCCAATCTGGTAAAGCAATAGCAGAAATAAAACCAGTTTACCCCATATCTCCAAAACTCAGACCTTATGGTTTATGTGCAGGAGAATTTACAGTTCCAAATGATTTTGATGCTCCGTTACCAGAAGACATTTTGAATAGCTTTGAGGGTAAATGAAATTATTATTAGATACCCATATTTTTCTATGGTTTATTAGCGGTGATGCAAAACTACCGATTCATTTACAAAATAGTATTCGTGATTTAAACAATGATGTCTATTTAAGTTGTGTTTCAGTTTGGGAAGCAACCGTAAAATATCAATTAGGTAAATTACCATTACCAGCATCACCAGAAATTTACCTTCCTAAACAGCGTCAACACCATTTCATAAGTAGTCTCAATTTAGACGAAGAAAGTATTAGTCAACTCGTAAATTTGCCCTTATTACATCGTGATCCTTTTGATAGGATTTTAATTTGTCAAGCATTACAACATAATATGACAATTGTAACTCTAGAGTTGGCTATTCATGCCTATTCCGTCAATGTTTTATATTAGTTATGTAGTGATGTAGGTTGAGTTGAGAAAACCCAACATCTTGATAATTTTATTGCGTTGGGTTGCACTTCGCTTAACCCAAGCTACGAAAATAAAAGATTGAAGCTATTATACCTGACATCAATTAAAAATGCTAGTATTTCCACCCATCAAACAGGAGATTATTTTATAGAAACAATAAATTATCCTGAATTAGTCAAAACAGTATTAACAAAACACACAGAAAATTATTTAACCAAAATAACAGAACTTGCGTCTTTGCGTCAGATAAAAAATCATCCCAAAGTTAAAATACCCTCTGGAAAATCCACCACCAAACGCAACAACTTTAACCACTCAGAACCTAATAAAACTTCATTAATTCCTTTACCAACATTCACAGGAATTTGATACTGCTTTCCGTCTAATATTACTTGACCTAAATAAATCTGAAATTTTGATTCACCTTTCGCAGTTCTTAACATTTCCTCCCCACTATACACCCATTATAATCCATCTAAATCTTGTGTATTAATAGCCATAAAACCTGCAAAACCTGTATCAAATAGGGCATCTATAGGAAGATTTAAGCCATCATTAGTAACTAATTCAATCTCAAAAAATAATTGCCCATTTTCTCCAAAATAACCATCTATCATATTGTGCCAGTTGTCCCCGTTTCATTTAAACAAAAAACGAAATGTCTAGCTTGAGGATATTTTTGCAACATTCTTTTATGAGATTGCATTCTATCCTGATCAATTAAATATTCTCCACTATCTGGTTCTATAGCAACATACCAACCATAGTGACTTGCGATATATTCAGGACGGACACGCTCAAAAATTGCCCGACAACGTTGATAAAATATTTCATCTTCCGCTTCTCGTCTGGCTAATTCTTCTGGTGATATCGTCAATTCAGGAAAAATTCTTCCTCTTCTTACCATTTTTTTTGATGTTATATGAGTCATATTATTAACTTAAACTCCAGTTGTTATTTTAACTTAAATTGTGCTTAATTGCAACTTTTATCATTGTTTGAACATAAATCTTAACATGATTTACCCTCTTTATTTTCATCATTAAAAGCTGCTGCTAACTCAGTTATGTAGGTTGAGTTAAGAAAACCTAACATTTTATAATCTAATTGCGTTGGGTTGCGCTTCGCTTAACCCAACCTACGAAAATAAAAGATTGAAACTATTATACCTTTACATCAATTAAAATTGCTAGTATTTCCACCCATCAAACAGGAGATTATTTTATAGAAACAATA
>JBJUHT010000216.1:0-43572 GCA_046070105.1 Dolichospermum sp. | reverse complement strand
ATTTCCTGTTAATAAGGCTAAAATAATAATGGTAAGGACTACCCATAACTCATGCCTTCTTCCTTGATTTTTACGAAAGTCCTTGACTTCTTTGAGTTTTTCGATTAAACTATTTAACATATTTTAAAAGACAAAAAATAGTGATCTTTTTGTAATTTTATCAACAAAAGATCACTTTTCATTTCTTTTTTACCCCCGAGAATGAAAACCCCCTGCCCCGCAAGCAGGGAGGTGGCTATGATGTACTTCATAACAAAGGAATCTACTGTAAGTTGGAATGGATTCCATTTTAATATAAAAGCGATCGCATCCCCTCAACTCGCAAACAGCGATCGCCTACAATAACCTACGCTAACGCACCTCCTGAACTCGCAAACAGGGATACCTTCGGTAAGCTATCTCTACGAGACGCTACCGCGAACGCTAAAGTATCTTTTCCACTCAAAGCAAGAAATCTGATATACTGATATGTATCACTTTCATCAAACCTAGTATTTTTATGATTAACAATCACCAATCAATTACCGATAAATCATCAACAAAACACCGCAATGATTTATTACTAGAAACTGAATATACTCCAGAAGAATATATACCAGAATTACTACAAATTGTCCGGTTATTTCGTCAAAGTGTGACAATGAAACAGACATCTGTAAAGAACTGGGAAAATGCTATTAATGAAATTAATGAAAGTGATGCAATTACAAAAGAACATAGAAAAAATAATCTTAAAAGATTGTTTGAATCATGGCATGAATCAGATGATCAACAAGAACAACAGGAAACTTTAGAAATTATTGAATCTATGAATGGTATTTTGATTTAAAATAAAATGAGTAAGGTTATTGTTTTAGATTCTGCACCTGATGAAGTTGGTATTTTACTAAGGAGAAAACTATGATACAATCTATGACATCAAAACATAATCTTTATACACAAGATTATAATTTATGGATTGAAAAAACCGCTTCTTTATTAAAGAATAAGCAGTTTTCAGAATTAGAATTAGAAAATTTAATTGAAGAAATAGAAAGTATGGGAAGAAGTGAAAAAAATTCTTTAAAAAGTAATTTGCGAGTTTTAATTATGCACTTGCTTAAATACAAGTTTCAACCTCAAAATAGATCAAATAGTTGGTTATATACCATCTATGAACATCGTCAAAGATTGCAAGAAACATTTTTAGATAGCCCCAGTTTAAAAGGTTATTATTTAGAAGTTTTAGATAATTGTTATCAACACGCTCGTAAAGAAGCAGCAATTGAAACTGGACTTCCTTTATCTATTTTTCCTCAAGATAATCCTTTTTCTTCTGAGGAAATTTTAGATGCTGATTTTTTTCCAGTTTAATCATAGTTTCTTTTGTCAAGCGATACCTTCGGTAAGGTTCGCTAACGCCTACAATAATCTATGAGATCACATTTCCTCAACTTCCCAAAAAGCGATACCTATGCCTTCGGTCCCGTAAGGGATACGGTGCGCTATCTCTACGAGTCCCGTAAGGGATACGCTAACGCATCCTCTCCACTTCCCAAAAGCGAACTGACAAGTCAGCGCTTGCGCTATCGCACTCCCTTAACTCCTCCAAACAGCGATCCAATTACAAATTTTTATAAACTTCATCATCATTACGTTTACCAACTCGAAAAACATCAACTAATTGATTATCGTCATCAATGGTGTACAAAATTCTATATTCACCCTGATCAATACGATAACCTCCTTGATAACCTTTTAAAGCTGCATAATCTTGAGGACGAGGATTACCCTGAATTGAGAGTATTTTAGAAACAACTTGTTTATATTGTTTTGGTTGTAAATCTAATAAATCTTTTTCCGCAGTTTTCGCAATCCTTAATGTATATCGTTCACTCATGGGGACGTTTTGCTATGATATCTTCTATGGTGATAAATCCTGTGTTTTCTTCTACTGCACGTCGCAATTTAGCAGAATCTATGGCATCTTCTATTGCTTCTAGTAGTTTTAAATCTTCTATACTAATCATTGCTACCGCAGGTTTACCATGACGTTGAATTAAGATTCTTTCTCCACGATATTCTGCACGGTTCATAATATCGGGAAAGTTAGCACGCGCTTCACTTACACTGATGATTGACATAGCGCCTCATAAAATTTATAGGGTTACATAAGATTATAGGTTATTTGTCTATTTTTGGCAATTTGTACAAAATTTAAGTTTTTAAGTGATACCTTCGGTCAGCTTTGCGATTCCTAGGTCGCGCTTCGCTATCGCACACACCCCCAAATATCGCACCTTTTCAACTTCCCAAACATCCTTTTTTAACGAACCACGAAGACACGAAGAACACGAAGGAAGAAGAGAAGATAGAGCGATTGATTCCTAGGTCGCGCTTCGCTATCGCACTCCCTCAAACTTACCCAAACAGTGATACCTTCGGTGCGCTTCGCTAACGCATCCCTTCAAACTTCCCAAAAGCGATTCCTGCGGAGCGCTTCACTATCGCATATCTTCCCCAACATCCTTTTTGATATCACGTAAACTCACAAAATAAAAAATGGATAACTTTGCAGTTATAAAATTTTTTGTAAATCTGGTTTAGGTGTTGCTTAAAGCTCAGATTTGTAATATATAATTTATCAATAGAATAAAGTATAGGTTTCCATGACTACAGCATTTATTCTTAGTGATTATGTTGAGGGAGCAGTTTCTCAAGCCATATATGACAAGTTGGAAGATGGTACATTTTTCGGTAAAATTCCTGTTTGTCAAGGTGTTGTTGCTTTTGGTGCTAGTTTACGTGAGTGCCAAAATGAATTACGCTCGACTTTAGAAGATTGGATTTTACTAGGTTTAAAACTTGGACATAGCTTACCAGTAATTGATAATATTAATCTTAATCAGGAGCCGATTCTTGAGCCGTTGGATACCGTGTAAACGTCGAGACTTTATTAGCAAGTTAAGAAGGTTAGGTTTTGAGGGTGCTTTTTCCGGTACAAGACACCAATTTATGGTTTATGCTCAAAATCGTCTCACTATTCCTTCTAATGATGAGTATTCTATACCTCAACTGCGAATGATGATTCGAGAAGTAGAGGTTATTTTAGAACGGGAAATAACTTTAGAAGAATGGAATAGTTTATAGAAATAGTATCTTCATATACAGCTATTCCTAGGTCGCGCTTCGCTATCGCACCCCCTCAACCTCCCAAACAGCGATACCTTCGGTCAGCTTCGCTATCGCATCCCCTCAACCTCCCCAAACAGCGATACCTTCGGTGCGCTTCGCTAACGCATTCCCTCAACTTCCCAACATCCTTTTTTAACGAACCACGAAGACACGAAGAACACGAAGGAAGAAGAGAAGAAAAGAGCGATCGCATAGCATATCGTATTAAAAGAAACAGATTGAGGTAAAATATGTAAATATACTCACATTCATAGTTTTACAGATTGATACAGATGAAATTAAGACAAGTAGCAAGCGGATGGGAATTTGAAAGCGAAAAGTATTTAGAAGATTTAGTTTGGAATAATTTAGAAAAACTATTTGGATATAAACCTTTAAAGCGACAGTATCAAGTTAATGGACAATATTGTGATATTTTAGCTTTTGGTAAAAATAAAGAACTTGTAATTATAGAATTAAAAAACTCTGAAGATAGATATATTGTACAACAACTTACTCGTTATTATGATGCTCTTTTAGATAAAAAACCTTTTCCTGAATATATAAATTTTCAAGTTCCTGTGGTTTTAATTGCGGTTACTCCAAATTTTCATAGAGATAACTATACTGATCGAAAATATCATCAGCTAAAATTTCATTTTTTGCAATTTAAAATTATTTGTCAAGAGCCAAAATTTAGTCTAAATATAATTAATGTAGATACTACTCTCAACTGGAAATTAGACTTTGATTATTCTCTAGAAAATCATGTAAATAAAAATATTCCTAGTCCTCATAAACGATTGTATCAATTGATTGAAAGATGTAACCTTCAACAAAAACAAAAATCTAGCTTACTCAAATTTCGAGAAACTATCTTACAATTTGATGATCGTATGCAAGAAATAGCTCAAGATGGGAGTATTTATTATGGTAACGGTAAAACTGAATATTGTGCTGAATTAAGGCTAAATAGCAAAAAAGAACTTGTACTTTTTTTGTGGCTACCTCGTAATTTTTTATGGGGAGATATACAAGAAAATATTTATAGATTCAGAATCTGGACAGATTGGAATAAGGCAACTATAGTAAAAGCAGTTGATAAAGGATTTGGTGAAATAACTGCAACGGATATTGAATTTGCAAAGCAAAATTCTAAAAATCGAAGTTTAAATATCTTTATATATGAATCTTTACGTAGATGGTTTGAAAGAATTTAATCTTATTTCTTCTTCTTTGTGCCTTTGCTCCTTAGCGTCTTTGCGCGAAACAAACCTCTCTGCGCCTCTGCGTGAGAAAAAAAAGGGCATAGTCAAAAACTACACCCCTAAAATTAACCTAAAGTTGCTTCACCTCACTAACCAACTTAGCCACCATATCCTTAGCGCTACCAAACAACATCGTCGTCTTATCCTTATAAAACAACTCATTATCCACACCAGCAAAACCCGCACTCATACCGCGCTTAATCACAATAGTTTGCTTTGCCCTATCAACCTCTAAAATCGGCATCCCATAAATCGGACTATTCGCATCACTACGCGCCGCAGGATTGACTACATCATTAGCACCAATCACTAACGCTACATCAGCCTGTTCAAACTGGGGATTAATATCCTCCATATCATACAACTGCGTGTAAGCAACATTAGCCTCGGCCAATAACACATTCATGTGTCCTGGCATTCTACCAGCAACCGGATGTATCGCATATTTCACATCCACACCCATGCGCTCTAATTGATCAGCTAACTCGCGGACGCTATGCTGTGCTTGAGCAACCGCCATACCGTATCCTGGTACAATCACCACAGAACGCGCATAACCCAACATCATCGCCCCTTCTTCAGCGTCAATACTGCGAACAGTTTGATTACTTGTACTCGCAGCACTACCACCACTAGCAGTAGTTACAGAACCAAAAGCACTAAATAACACACTGAATAAAGACCGATTCATGGCCTTACACATAATTTCCGTCAGGATAAGACCCGACGCACCCACCAAAGCACCGGCGATGATTAACATATTATTCATCACCACAAAACCCGCAGCAGCAGCAGCAACTCCTGACAAAGAGTTTAACAGCGAAATTACAACGGGCATATCACCGCCACCAATGGGCAGTACAAACATTACCCCTAAGATTAAAGAAACAGTCACCACCGCCAAAAATACGGGTAAATTACCAGGTGACGTGATTAAATAGGCACTTCCAGCCAGATAAGAACCCAACAGCAACAGGTTAAAAGGTTGCTGTAAGGGGAAAGTAATCGGTGTACCGCTAATTAATCCCTGTAATTTGGCAAAAGCGAGAAAACTACCTGTTAATGTCACACCACCGATTAACACATCTAACAACATAGAAATGTTGACATCGAGGGGGATAGGCTGTGAACTATCTAATAACCGCCAAAATTCGGCAACGGCAATTAATGCGGAAGATGCTCCACCTAAACCATTTAGTAAACCCACCATTTGCGGCATTTCTGTCATTTGCACTTTGTAAGCAATCACAGTACCAATTACCGAACCAATGGCCAAGCCTACCAAAATCATCTCGTAATTTAATACTTGTTGATCTAGTAAAGTAGCGATTATAGCTAATAACATCCCCACCGCAGCGACAAGATTACCATTTCTAGCACTAGCGGGAGAACCCAGCTTTTTCAAACCCAAGATAAATAATGACGCAGCGACTAAATAAGTTAGCTGAATCCCAGTTGGTAAAAAATCGCTCATGCTTTAACTTCCTTCTTTTTAAACATTTGCAGCATTCTGTCAGTGACTAAAAAACCACCGACAACATTCACCATTGCCAAAATTACGGCAATTAAACCGAGAATTACCGATAAATTCGTGTTTTTCTCCCCCGCAGCCAGAATTGCACCAATTACGGAAATCCCAGAAATGGCATTTGAACCAGACATTAACGGGGTGTGTAACGTGGGGGGAATTTTGTTAATCACTTCAAAGCCGATAAAAGAGGCTAAGACGAGTACAAATAAGGCGGGAAGTAATGCTTGTGTCATGTTAATTTTGGATTTTAGATTTTGGATTTTAGATTTTTAAGGAATACCAAAAAATCAACTATTCTTTGTGGGATGGGCTTCTAGCCCGTCCGAGGGTGGGCAAGATGCCTACCCCACAAGAATTAAGGAAGGAAAGATATCCCATCTGTGTATCTGTGTTTAAAATCTGTGCATACCAAGGTTTAAACCGCTACTGTTTGCAAAGCGTCCTTTACTCGTTGGTTTCTAATTTCTCCACCATGAGTAACACAAGCTGCGTCAACGATATCGTCACCAAAGTTGATTTCTAAGGCTTTATCTTTAATTAACAATTGCATTAATGAGGTAACGTTCTTTGCGTACAGTTGACTGGCGTGTACTGGCATTGATGAAGGTAGATTAATTGGTCCTATAATTGTTACCCCGTTCCAAATTATATCTTTACCTGCTTCTGTACAAGCACAGTTACCACCCTGTTCTGCGGCTAAGTCTACTATGACTGAACCGGGTTTCATTTGCGCTACCATTTCTTCTGTTACCAGTCTGGGGGCTTGTCTTCCTGGTACTTGGGCTGTGGTAATAACAATATCCGCGTTTTTCACGTGGACCGCTACTAGTTCTTGGGTGCGCTTTTTACTGTCTTCTGATATCTCTTTGGCGTAACCACCCGCTGCAACGGTTTCCTCTTCGAGTTTTACTTCGACAAATTTCGCCCCTAAGCTTTGTACCTCTTCTTTAACTGCTGGACGTATATCAAAGGCTTCTACTACCGCTCCTAGTCTTCTGGCAGTAGCTATAGCCTGTAAACCCGCTACCCCAGCACCCATAATAAATACTTTGGCTGGAGCAATTGTCCCCGCAGCAGTGGTTAACATTGGGAAATATTTCGGTAACGCCGCTGCCGCAATCAGTACCGCTTTATACCCTGCAAGAGAAGCCTGGGAGGATAGGGCATCCATGCTTTGCGCTCTGGTACTACGAGGTATCAATTCCATGCTCAAAGCGGTAATTTGCCGATTTGCTAATTGTTGAGCTATTACGGGATTTCCCAGAGGGTTAAGAAAGCTAATTAATACTGATCCTGGTTTGAGTAACTCGATTTCTGCCTGGCTATCTTCTCTGGTTTGTGGTGGGCTAACTTTGAGTAATATGTCCGCTTCACGCCATAATTGGGCAGAATCGCTGATAATTTTAGCTCCTGCTGTTTCATAGTCGGCATCAGTAAAAAATGCTTTCTCTCCCGCTCCCGCTTCTATAAAAACCTCTAGTCCTTGTTTGACTAATTTAGCTACGGTTTCGGGAATTAATGCTACACGACGTTCACAAATTTCTATTTCTTTGGCAACTGCTATTTTCATGAAATCTCCTGGAGATAAATACCTTGTCTGTAGATAAAATTTTTAACTTGTGCAATCAACTTTTCTCTAGTCACAACCTCAATTTGATGATATACAGATATTAGCTTGGCAAAATAGCTATAAGTGAAATTAGATATTGCACATCCTATGCTGATCTACAGGTTTTTTATATTATTCTTTAGATTATTTTATATTTTCAAACCACTGTCTTTTAATTTTTTCTTCACTATTTACCTGTTATTGACTTTTGCCAGTGGCACTTTTGCTTCTCAATTCCGTCTGTTTTGTAGCATCTAGTAGTAAAGTTTAATTACAAATACTCACACTCAGTCTGATACTACCTATCAAGGAAATCTGATTTATGAAGCGTCTACTTTCTGCTTTGGCTATCACTAGCTGTCTATTTACAGGTTTACCAGTTCTCACTTGGGCTCAAGGTTTACCTGGGTTGACACTTTTTAGCGGCGTTGAAAACAAAAATCAATTACCCTACCGCTTGGATTTTGGTGGACAAACTAATAACACAGATCGTTATATACTCAGATTACCTGCTAAAAAAATGAAGTTGGCAGTGGCTCAGTTCGCCATTAGCTATCCTGATTATTATAAGGGAACTTTTGATACCAAAAATATTGAAGTCAGAGTTAAGGACAAAAGTGTGCCTCTGTCTCAAGTAAAATGGGACGAGAAAGGTGGGGTGATTCAAATATTTCCTAAAGACCCAGTTCCAGCCGGTCAAAAAGTAGAGTTAGTATTATCCAATGTTCAAAATCCCTCTTTTGGCGGGGTTTACTATTTTAACTGTCGAGTTCTTTCTCCAGGTGATGTGCCATTGTTGCGTTATATTGGCACATGGATTATCAGTATTAATTAACAAGGGAACAGGGAACAGGGAATAGGGAATAGGGAATAGGAAAAATTAATCAACCTTTGCCTTTTCCCACTAACAACTGACAACTGACAACTGACAACTGACAACTGACAACCGACAACCGACAACTGACAACTGACAACTGACAACTAACAACTGACAACTGACAACTGACAACTAACAACTGACAACTGACAACTGACAACTGACAACTGACAACTGACAACTGACAACTAACAACTGACAACTGACAACTGACAACTGACAACTGACAACCGACAACCGACAACTCCATCCAGAAATATATTTTTATTGCCTGTAAAGTGGTAAAATACCAGATTGTGACTTTTTATGAAAATCCGGTAAAAGGAGAAAGATATGCAAAGGACATTGGGAGGCACCTGCCGCAAGAGAAAAAGAACCTCTGGGTTTCGGGCGAGAATGCGGACACCAGACGGCAGAAATGTGATTAGTGCCAGAAGAAGAAAAGGAAGGCACCGGTTGAGCGTGTAAGGTAAATTCAGCAATAATAACCGCTGTGGCTTTACCTCAAGCATATCGTCTCAAATCCCGTCAGGATTTTCAGGCGGTTTTCCGGGAAGGAATTCGGCGACATAGTTCTCATTTTACACTGAGGGCTTTAAAACCTTCTTGGGATACTGCCCCTCCGGCCACAAAAATTGGTATTGCCATTAGTACAAAAGTTAGTAAACGTGCCGTTGTTCGCAACAAGATCAAAAGACAAATGACAGCAGCATTATATCAATTGTTGCCGAAACTAGTCCCAGGATGGCGGTTAGTATTAATTGTCAAACCAATAACAGCAGAATCTGAGCGCCAAACCCATAAATTTCTGCGAGAATTAGAGGAGTTATTGGCACAAACTGAGGTACTAAATGGGCATTCGTGAAGAAGTTTATTATGAGGGTGGTCCCCACATTGGGGACTTGATTCTTAACCTACTCATTGGGCTGACAGTGGTGGGTATTCCTTTGGCTGTGGGGGCAATAGTCAGGGCTATATGGTTACGGTTTCGCATTACAGACCGCAGAATTTGTGTAACTGGTGGTTGGATGGGACGCGATCGCTCTGATGTTATTTACTCAGAAATTGTGAAAGTTGTCAAAGTTCCCCGCGCCGTCGGCCTATGGGGAGATATGGCAATTACCCTTAAAAATGGTACTCTAATTGAAATGCGGGCTATTCCTAACTTCCGGGAAGTTTACGACTACGTTAACGAAAAAGTTGCAGCTAAAAATCCCCAATATAGCAGCAGTAAATAAGTTATTCGTGCTGAGTTTTACCTTTGTATACTTAGCACGACTTCTACAAAATGATTTGATCATGTACGGCTATCCCTAGCTTTCTCAGGGCAGAATAGTCGCAGCAATGCTTAACAAAAACCTCTACAATATAGAGCAAAAGCTTGGGAAAAAACCGCCTCTATTTAATTATTTAGAGGATAGGATTAACCAAGTATCCCACTCCAATGCGGGGTGGGAGTGTCAAAGTACCGCAGGTTCAATTCAGAATAATGGATTTTGGTATCGGGTTTCTCTCGAACAACGTCATGTTGCCCATCATAGACCTTTTCTATGGTGTTTTCCCTAGTTATGGCTTGGCAATAGTAGCCTTAACATTGATTATCCGCTTTGCACTCTATCCCCTCAGCGCCGGTTCTATTCGCAGTATGCGACGAATGCGGGTAGTCCAGCCTGTAATGCAAAAGCGTATGGCAGAAATCAAAGAACGCTATAAAGATGATCAGCAAAAGCAACAAGAGGAAATGCTCAAGGTCCAAAGTGAATTTGGTAATCCCTTAGCAGGATGTTTACCTCTATTATTGCAGATGCCAGTATTATTAGCATTGTTTGCCACTTTGCGAGGTTCACCTTTTTCTGGTGTTAACTACTCCGTTAACCTGCAAATCTTCCCTCAAGAACAAATTGAGCGCATTCAACCCCAAGCATTTGCTACTCCCCCACAAAATATCTACATTGCTGATGGTGAACATATTCCCATTTCTGCTATCTTACCGGGGGGTGATAAGTTAACAGTGGGAGAAAAAACTAAGATTCAGTATCAAACCGTAGAAGGTAAACCATTTGATTTACTCTTAAAGGAACATCCAGAATCTCAGTTAATACCTACCTGGAAAGTCACCAAAGGCGCGGAAAGGGTGAAAATTGATGCCGAAGGCAATATAGAGGCTCTAGAACCCGGAGACGTGACCATTCAAGCCACAATTCCCGGACTAGCAGCAGACAAAGGATTTCTCTTTATTGATGCTTTAGGTAGAGTAGGCGCTATTGATCCCGATAATACAGTTCATTGGGATATTGTGGCCATGATTGTCTTCTTTGGTATCAGTCTTTATGTCAGCCAAATGCTCTCTGGACAAAATTCCAGCGGTGGCAACCCTCAACAAGATACAGTCAATAAAATTACTCCTGTGATCTTTTCTGGAATGTTCTTATTTTTTCCCCTACCGGCTGGGGTACTTATGTATATGGTAATTGGTAATGTTTTCCAAACTATCCAAACCTATATCCTCTCCCGTGAACCTTTACCAGAAGAAATCCAAAAAATCGTAGATTTACAGGCAAAAGAAGCACAAACTATTGAAGTAAAAGCGTTGCCATTTGAACCCAAAAGTTCTAAGAAAAAGGCTAATGGTTGATTATGAGTGACATTTCTATGCAAAATAGTGAAGAATGGTTACAAAATTTGCTACTTCTGATGGGTTTATCTACTCAAGTACGAGCTAATTTGGAAACTAACCAAGCTTCTGAGCAAGATACACCCACAGGAGAAAGCTACTGGTTGACAATAGATCAAACCAATTTAATATCAGAACAAATTCGGGTTTTAATTGGTGCTGGTGGTTCGGTGCTAGATAGCATTCAGTATCTCGCAAATTCCATTCTGAATTTGAACCAACCAGAAGACAATCATACCGCTTACACCGTGGAATTAAATGGTTATCGTGTGAGACGAGAAGCCGAAATCCGCACTTTAGCAGAAAATGCAGCCGCAGAAGTCCGCTTTTCAGGAAAAGAAGTAGAAATTCAATCTCTTAATTCTACCGAAAGGCGACAAATTCACACATTATTACAGGAATTTTCGGATTTAGAAACCTTCAGTCGCGGTAAAGAACCTCACCGTCATTTAGTTGTTCGTCAAGCAGTTACACCATAATTAGGTAGTAGGGAACAGGAAACAGGGAACAGGGAACAGACAAGAATATTACCAATTACCAATTACCAATTACCTATTACCAATTACCTATTACCCATTACCCATTACCTATTACCCATACTCAATTTTCAGGGTATTTCACAAATCCTATGGACGCTATTTTTATTCCGCAGCTAAGTAAAGCCCCGGAGCGGACAGAGGAAATTCAAGTTCAAGAGTTTCTGCCTGGATTGGAAACATTAACACCCGTGCGGGGAATTATCCAAGTTAAACATCAGGGTAATTATTTAGAAGTTTCATCTCAGGCAGAAACAATTATTACTTGTACCTGCAACCGCTGTTTGCAGCAGTATAACCATCGTCTGGTTCTTGATACTCAGGAAGTCATTTGGTTAGATGAAACCGCTAATCAAACGGAAGATTTTCCTTTAGAAATGGAAGTTGCTGTAGAGGATTTACTGGAAACTTTAGCACCTGATGGTCACTTTGATCCCGGTGAATGGCTTTATCAACAGATGTGTTTAGCATTACCTCAGCGTCAACTATGTTACCTTAATTGTCCGGGTATTTTGAATACTGCTATTTCTGAAAAACCCATTGATAGCCGTTGGGCTTCATTAAATGCTTTGAAAAAACAACTTCCAGATCATCAGTAAATTTACTGTTTCCTGCGTTATGGCTTAACTCTTTATGGCTCGGTAAAATCCGTGAACACTCTCTCAAACTCCTCAAGGATTTTTTATCTTTGTGGAGTTTTTAATTACGGAAAAATGAACCACGAAGAAGCGAAGAGCGCGAAGGGAAGAGGGTTTTAGAGAGATTTTGCATAAGCCTTAATAAGGGCTTGACAACTTACTCTCATTTTGAGAAAATAGGGCAGGTGGCAAGCACAAACACAAGAATAACCAAGCACAAACACAAGAACAACCAAGCACAAACACAAGAATAACCAAGCACAAACAAGGAATTAAGCTATGTACACCAATCACTATTATTTCAAATCCAAAGTATATTATGCACCTAATTTCAATTCGCACCCTCCGCGAAGAAGCAAAAAAGTACCCTGATATCAAAAAACAAATTGAGAGTTGGTATATAACTGTTAAAAAAGCAGAATGGCAAAGTTTAAATGATGTTCAAAAAACTTACCGAGATGCTGAAGCAGTTGGTAATTTTACTGTTTTTAATATCAAAGGTAATGACTATCGTTTAATTGTAGGGATTAATTATAAAACAAAAAAGGTTCACTATAAATACTTGCTAACTCACGCGGAATACAATAAAGATAAATGGAAAAATGACCCTTACTTTTGACGATAAAACTTATAGTCAATTACTGGCAGAAATCGCTCCTCAAGTAATTGAAACAGAGGCAGAGTATGAACGGCTTTTAAAAGTTGCAGAATTTCTAACTTTTAAAAAGAATCTTACTCCAGAGGAGCGAGCTTTAGATAAATTGATTGTCAGACTAATTGAAGATTATGAGGAAGAAAATTATCCAATGGATGAATCTACACCTCATGAAATATTGCTACATATCATGGAATCTAGCGGCATTCGTCAAGCTGACTTAGTACACATTCTCGGTTCTAGCAGCGGTGTAGTTTCAGAGGTTGTCAACGGTAAACGTTCAATTAGTAAAGCACAAGCAAAAGCTTTGGGAGAATATTTTAAAGTTTCTCCTAGTTTGTTTATTTAGAGTTCAGTTTTTAAGAATTGCAGGATTTTTGTCTAAATACTGGATATCCTGATTTAGACAAAGTCGGTAATTCTTTGCCAAACACTTTCCAATAAATCAGAATTATTCATATCAAAATATTCAAGATTAGGAGATTGTCTAAACCAAGTCCGTTGACGTTTAGCAAATTGTCTGGTATGTAAAATAATTAATTCTTTGGCTGCATTTAAATAAATTTCACCAGTTAAATATTGCTTTATTTCTTGATATCCCAAAGTATTTAATAAAGATAAATCAGTACCATATTTTTGACAAAGATATTCAACTTCATCAACTAAACCATCTGTTATCATTTGTTCAGTTCTTTTGCGAATCCTCACATCTAAATGTTCTGCATCAGCATCTAAACAAATTTGTAAAATTGGATAATCTGGTGGACTTTCTCCTTGTTGTTCAGAAATGGGAATACCAGTTGTATAATAAACTTCCAAAGCTCTTAAAGTCCTCACTAAATCGTTAGGGTGAATTTTTTGGGCAACAATGGGGTCAACTTGTTGTAACATGAGATAGAGTTGGATTTGTCCCAAAGATTCTAATTGCGATCGCAATTCCGGCTGTGGCGCAACTCTAGGAATTTTCATTCCTTGAACAATGGAACGAATATATAAACCTGTCCCACCCACTAACAACAGTGTTTCAACTCCCAAATTAGCAATTAAAGCTTGTGCTTGTTTTTGATAATCTGCTAATGTCATGATTTCAGTTGGTTCACAAATGTCTATTAAATAATGGGGAACTAATTTTTTTTCAACTACATTTGGCTTGGCTGTGCCAATATCAAACTCACGATATACTTGACGAGAATCAGCACTGAGAATTACAGAATTTAATCTTTGTGCTAAACTTAAAGCTAAACTGGATTTACCCGTGGCCGTAGCCCCACAAATTACAATTAATTTAGTCATTAGTCATTAGTTAGGTGTTCGTTGTCACTGGTCAGTGGGAAGAAAAACGCAAAATAAGGAATTTTTTCTCCAATTCTCATCAAGGTTACAACCCTGAAGTAAACTTCTCATAAAATTACGCTACAGACGGCAGGAAGGCCTTTATGTTATAATGTCGGGGTGATTTGACTTTTTTCGCATTTTAGCAATTTTAACCCCAAGCATCAGGAGAATTTTCATGACGAGCAGTTACAGCGCCGATCAGATTCAGGTTCTGGAAGGTCTGGAAGCCGTCCGCAAACGACCAGGGATGTACATCGGTACTACGGGTCCGCGAGGACTTCACCATTTAGTTTACGAGGTAGTTGACAACTCTGTAGATGAAGCTTTGGCGGGTTACTGTACCCATGTGGAAGTGGATATCAATGCTGATGGTTCTGTGACAGTAACAGATGATGGTCGGGG
This sequence comes from Dolichospermum sp., assembly GCA_046070105.1. GTDB lineage: Bacteria > Cyanobacteriota > Cyanobacteriia > Cyanobacteriales > Nostocaceae > Dolichospermum. Next base: position 28,894 of record JBJUHT010000216.1, on the reverse strand, counting down.
TATTCCTACGGATATTCACCCAAAAACAGGGAAATCAGCTTTAGAAACTGTGTTAACTGTTCTCCACGCGGGTGGTAAGTTCGGCGGTGGTGGCTACAAGGTCTCTGGCGGTTTACACGGTGTGGGAATCTCTGTGGTCAACGCTTTATCTGAGTTTGTAGAAGTCACGGTTTGGCGTGATCACAAGATACATACTCAACGATATGAACGTAGTTTCCCGGTTACTGAATTGGTAGCAAAGCCCTATAAGGAAGATCGCACAGGAACTTCTATTACTTTTAAGCCAGATACACAAATTTTTACTACTAGTATAGAATTTGATTACATTACCTTATCTGGACGCTTACGTGAGTTGGCTTATCTGAATGCAGGTGTAAAAATTACTTTTACAGATCATCGCTTGGAAATGATTAAAAGCGATACACCTAAAATCGAAACCTACGAGTATAAAGGTGGTATTAAGGAATATGTCGCTTACATGAATCGTGATAAGCAGCCTCTCCATGAAGAAATTATCTATGTTCAAGGGGAACGCAATAATGTCCAGGTAGAAGTGTCTTTACAATGGTGTACTGATGCTTATACGGATAATGTCTTGGGTTTTGCTAATAATATTCGCACTATTGACGGTGGTACACATTTAGAAGGTTTAAAAGCAGTTTTAACTCGGACATTAAATGCAACTGCTCGCAAACGCAATAAAATTAAAGAGAATGAATCTAATCTCAGTGGTGAACACGTCCGCGAAGGTTTAACTGCTGTGATTTCTGTGAAAGTCCCTGATCCTGAATTTGAAGGACAAACTAAGACTAAATTGGGAAATACGGAAGTTCGCGGTATTGTTGATTCTTTTGTTGGTGAAGTTCTCACGGAGTATCTCGATTTTCACCCCGCTATAGCTGATGCTATTTTAGATAAAGCTATCCAAGCGTTTAAAGCTGCTGAAGCTGCTCGACACGCACGGGAATTAGTGCGGCGGAAATCAGTATTAGAATCTTCGCCGCTACCTGGTAAGTTAGCAGATTGTAGCTCTCGTGATCCGGCTGAATCGGAAATATATATTGTAGAAGGCGATTCAGCGGGTGGAAGTGCGAAACAAGGACGCGATCGCCGTACCCAAGCAATTCTCCCTTTGCGTGGTAAAATTCTGAATATCGAAAAAACTGACGATGCCAAAATCTATAAAAATAATGAAATTCAAGCCTTAATTACCGCACTGGGTTTAGGAGTTAAAGGTGAAGAATTTAACTCGTCACAATTACGATATCATCATGTAGTATTAATGACTGATGCTGACGTAGATGGGGCGCATATCCGCACTCTGTTATTAACTTTCTTTTATCGCTATCAAAGGGCTTTAATTGAACAAGGTTTCATTTACATTGCTTGTCCGCCTCTGTATAAAGTAGAGCGCGGCAAAAATTACCAATATTGTTACAGCGAACGGGAATTACAACAACATCTAGGTACTCTTCCTAGTAATGCTAATTATACCATTCAGCGATTTAAAGGTTTGGGGGAAATGATGCCAGAACAACTGTGGACAACCACTATGAACCCAGAAACCCGCACTCTCAAACGAGTGGAAATTGAAGACGCAGCCGAAGCAGATCGAATTTTTACCATTTTAATGGGAGATAGAGTCGCGCCAAGACGGGAATTTATTGAGACTTACGGATCTAAACTGAATATGACAGACCTAGACATTTAAAGAATGGAAACAGGAGTAATTACTCATTACACCCTGTTCCCCAAAATTTTTCCCGAAAAATTATCAATTTTCTCCACAAAGCCATAAAGCATTTGCTATGCTTAGATAGGTTAACTAGATATAATCTAGAAAACAAAAATTGATAACTACACCACAAAAGATGACAGCCACTTGCTTAAAATCAGAAGTATTCACAAGAATAATTAACATAGCTGAAATTACCTAAAAATATCATTAGGCAACTTTAGTAACAATATTATGTATCATCTGATTAAAATATTGTTGTACACAATAAAAACAGTTTGTTAAGTTGCACAGGGTAGAGATATCAACTCCACGCTAATGTGTGAATAAGGCTAAATTGAGTCAAATCTCAGTTCATCTCCGACCAGTGCTAAAATACATACAATCTTAACTCCTTAGTTAAGGTTTTTGGTATGGCACATACAGGGATTAGCACCTGAAAACAAACAACAATCATCAAAAGACGGTGGTACAATTAGTTTAATTAAAACCAATGTCTGCCTACAGCCTCCCTTGGGTTGAGTAAAGCATAAAACAACAAATTGTTAATGTTAGAGCAATTTGTGGGTTTTAATAGAGCAGTAATTGTTCCTAACTTTTAATTTAATGAAAATACCACTGTCAAACCAACAAGTTTTCGATAAGATTAATGATGTCACCACCATTTTTAATGTCTTTTTGATAAAGGTAGCTTGATCTGAATTCCGGGGGTTCACAAATAATGCACAAAAAACCGCATTTTCTGTGAAACAGGCTACAATCAGAACGGTATTTAAAGTTAAATCTGCCAAAGGTCATACAACTGTATCCGCATTAGGAAGCTTTTTGAAAAAAGATGAACCTATTTTGATAGATTCAAGTTAATTGAAAGTGATATCTAGCGTCTTCATGTATGACCATGGGAAAAGTAGGCAATGTCAGTCATCTCACATTGTGCTACAGCATCACCCTGATGAAAACAGGGAAAACAACACCGAAAATGCAGGTCAACAGCCAAAACCCAATTTTCGGTCGAGAGATTACAAAATGTCTTGAGTAACTGATTCTGCAAGGAGTATGAGGAACGCGGCATGAACCAGGCTAACAACGTACTCGATAATAAATATCAGCCTGACCTAGAAATAAATCCGCCTATCGAATTACAAGAACTCTCAATAGAAGAAGAGTACTTGTTGCTGGCTGATGATGGCGAAATTGATGATTTTTTAGATCCTCAGTCTGATGAGGACGACACTAAGTCTGGAAAAGCTGCTGATGATGGCGAAATTGATAGGACGATACTAATTGATGATTTTGTAGAGCTTGATGATGATGGCGAAATTGATGATTTTTTAGATCCTCAGTCTGATGAGGACGACACTAAGTCTGGAAAAGCCTCTAAATCCCGTGCTCGGACACAAACCAAGAAAAAGCAATACACCGAAGATTCCATTCGTCTGTACTTGCAAGAGATTGGGAGGATTCGTCTATTACGCGCAGATGAAGAAATTGAACTGGCGCGAAAAATAGCTGAACTACTGGTGCTAGAAGATGCTTACAAGAGTTTGTATGAAAAACTAGAACGGATACCAGAACCAGAAGAATGGGCAGGAGAAGTAAAATTATCATTACCAGCCCTACGCTCTAGACTCCACATAGGCAGAAGAGCTAAGGAAAAAATGGTACAATCGAACCTGCGGCTGGTGGTTTCTATTGCTAAGAAATACATGAACCGTGGTTTATCCTTCCAAGACTTGATTCAAGAAGGTAGTTTAGGGTTGATTCGTGCGGCTGAAAAGTTTGACCACGAAAAAGGCTATAAGTTTTCTACCTACGCTACATGGTGGATACGTCAAGCAATTACAAGGGCGATCGCCGACCAGTCCCGCACTATCCGTCTACCGGTTCATCTCTACGAAACCATTTCCCGGATTAAGAAGACTACCAAACTCCTGTCCCAAGAAATGGGGCGCAAACCTACGGAGGAAGAAATTGCTACTCGCATGGAAATGACCATCGAAAAGCTGCGATTTATTGCCAAATCTGCCCAGTTACCAATTTCTCTGGAAACCCCCATAGGTAAAGAAGAAGACTCCCGTTTAGGTGATTTTATTGAGTCAGAAGGTGAAACCCCAGAAGACCAAGTTTCTAAAAACTTGCTGCGGGAAGACCTAGAAAAAGTCCTAGATAGTCTCGGACCTCGTGAACGGGACGTTCTCAGATTACGCTATGGTTTAGACGATGGCCGCATGAAAACCCTAGAAGAAATCGGCCAGATTTTTAACGTCACCCGCGAACGTATTCGTCAAATCGAAGCTAAAGCACTCCGTAAATTACGTCACCCTAATCGTAACAGCGTACTAAAAGAGTATATTCGTTAATGATTAGGGGGGTAGGTTTAACTAAATCATTTTTTAAACCTGCCCCTATTAACTACATCTTACCTTGCTGCATCACCTCTTGCAGATGCTGGCGAATTTCGTGTGCTTGTTCAATTTCTGACTGGCGTAATTTTTGGAACAATTCTACACAAGGTGTGGAATTAGCCTCTTTTGCGTCTTTGATATAATTTTCATAAGCTTGAACTGCTACTGCTTTATTATGCAGTACACTGATAAAATCATACTCTAAGTTACTAATGGGTTCTTGAGTTTTGGTTTTACTCATTTTTTTACTCCGTTAGTTGTTTAATTAATTTCTACTTATTCCTCCAGAATTATTCATCTGTCTAAAAGCTGATAATTTTCTCGACTGAATCGCTTGTAATCCTTGATTTAAAAAATCTGTAGAGGATATCCAGCAGTTAAAACTGTTCCCAGTTAAGAGTTCCCTGTTCCCTGCTTTCACAGACAACTTTTATGGCTACGCCACGCAGGCTATCAGCAAGCCCTACTTAGTTGATCATTGTATTGCTTTTTCCCAATTACCAATTACCCATTACCAGCCTCAACAGATATGATAAGTGTTCAACTGGACATGACATCATTCAGTTTAAAAGGATTTGTAAACTTTACACCCTCAACAGTTGCACCTGATGGAAAATCTTCACTGTAAATTTCTTCAATTTGATTGAGTCTTGCTGTTGCCCAAATTTGCGCGTCCCAAAAACTAAAGTTATGGGTTTCTACACCACGAATAGCTTCTAGGGAGATTAATTTTGTCATATTAACAATATGGCAAATGGCTAAGTAGTTACGCATTCGCATCAGTGCCTCAGCGGGAGTTAAAAGTGATCTTCTGGTCCGGGTTGTAGCCATAAAAAACTCCCCTATCACCTGGGTACTAATTACTGCCTTTCCAGAACGAATTAACCTATCAACAACTGCGATCGCTTGTTCCTGTTTTGCGGTATCTAATGGATCGTAGATGTACACAAGAATGTTCGTATCAATAAAAACTCTACCGTTCATAAAGGTCTTCCCGCTTCCAGTCCCTACCTCCAGCTTGAACAGGTCGAGTTTTGATTTGTGCAATAAATTCCCTTTCGGCTTCCCACAGTAAGATATCAGTTTGGGGGACAGTTATTTCCCCAAGATGAAGGTCAATGGCTTGACGGATAATCTCGGCTTCACTTACACCTGTTTGTTGTGCAATCTCTTTTAGTAGATGTTCTTGACGTGCTTGGATGTAAATCTGTTTGCGAATTTTGGTTGACACAATTTAGAAGTATATTTAATGTATACATTACATTATACATTATTTCTGAACAAATAGTTAAAATTGCGAGTTTTCAAGCAACTGAATTAATATTTATCATCATTACCAAAAGATACACAAGGACTATCAATTTCTACCGCTGGAGTAAATGAACTACAAAAATTTACGGTATCACAATCAACATCTAACTCATCAGGGTGAGTACACTGTAATTTAATATAAAAAGCACAGTCTTGACAAATAGTTTTATATAACATTGGCTGCAAGTCAATGACGGGACTCCATGGTTAATAATCCTCAAGTTGAGATAAAACCCACTACATAATATACAATGTAGTGGGCGATAGCAGTAATAAACAATGTCATTCCTATTATCTGTTATTTTCGTAACAAAATTAATTTTTTTATGTAACTATTACATTATTATTTTGCATTTATCATCATTTGACTAGAAATAAGGATTTCAGAGTCTAAGCTTTATTACACTCGCTTATGTTGTCATTATTAGTTTGTTGATTTAAGCTATTTTTAGTACATGAAATTTTGTTCCTATTTGACATTAAATAAGTGTGAGTGCAAAACGTCTGCCAGAAACTACTGCCCATGTTAGAATTATTCGCCAATCTTGGCAACAGGGCTTTCTTGAAGGTGAAGTCAGTGCTGGTAATTTTCAGTGGCATTTCCAGTGGCATTTTCGCCAGGGGAAACTTTCTGTAAAGCCCTCTCAGGGTCGTGCTTTAATTAAAGAACCTCTAGGGCGGTTTTTAGAACAACAGGATTATCAATTAGAACCTGGAGGAGATTATACTTTTACAATTCGGGCTGAACTTTAAATTATTTGTTAATTAGTTGCTTTAGGTATCTTTCAATCAAAAGGACTGCCACAATATCATCTATTGCCCGAGGAGGTTGACGCATTCCTTTGGGTAATAGTTTATTTATACCTTGGGGTGGATACATTTGCCAATAGCGATCGCGTGCTTCTAATGTAGAATAACGTTCATCAACTAAAATAATATTTGTTGATTCATTTAATTCTTGATGAAGTTGGTATTTCCACTTTTTGGCTGTTGTTTGATCTCCCATGACTATTAATGATATCGGAAATTCTTGTAATTGTATTTTAATATTTGCGATCGCCTCTTGTGCTAATATTACTTGATGATAATACAATTGCCTATCTAATCCCATTACTGCAATACCACATTTATCACGACCGGGATCAAATCCTAAAACTACAGGTTGTATATTAGTCATTTTTTATTACTTATTAATTCTTGATTATTATCAATTATTATTGTAACCAAATCATTTATCATTGTCAAATAATCATTTATTATTGTAATTCAATCATTTGCCATTGTAATGTAATACAGTAGTGATGTAAAGTCATGCTTTGTTATTGTTTTTTGCTACGTAGTGAAAAGAATTTGTCCATTTAACAAAGCTACTAATTTTATTCTTAATGGACCAATAGTATAAGTATCTTCTGCGGCCACAGCTTTAATTTCTATCTCTTGCTTTGTTTGTTGTAATTGAGTAATAAAGCGTAAAAAAGTCCCTTCTACTTCTACAGCTTCAACAATTCCTGCATTTCGAGCGCGAAATTGAGAAGCAGAAACTAATAAATCCAAACGTTGACGTAATTGGTCAGATGTCATATTAATTAAATCTGCCGTAGTTGTAGCCAGTATTTCACCTGAAGAAAACACTAATTGATTTCGGGCTGCATCTGCGAAAAATTCAATTTGCTTTTCACCTCTAACATAATTACCTGCCGAGAAGATTCGTACCACATATTCACGACCATCTTGAATTTGAGCAGTTAACTGTTCAACTTGATTTTTAGTAACACGCAGTATTTCCGTATTTGTTAACAAAGTGCCAGGCTCAGTTAATTGAATATTGGCATTGCGGTTAGCTTCTTGTAAAATTTGGATAATTGCCTGAGTTGCGTTATGAGGTTCATTAATAGTAATTAAACCTGCTGCGATCACTTGACCCCTGACTAAACCCAACTTACCCAAACGGAGGTCACGATAAGACTGATAATATTTTTCTAATCTAGCTACTTCTTGTTCTAAAAATTTTTGTTGTTTTTCCAAATCTTGTAGAAGAGATTCTCTTGTCAGAATAACCTTTTCGCGTTGTTTAATTTGTAGATTGCGGTTTTGAATTAGCTGATCTAACCTAGTAATTTTATGATCGCGTTTTGCAATAGCCGTTTTTGCCTCATTAATAGCTTGCTTGCTTTGAGCATATAATTTTTGTCGTTCCGACTTTAATTCTTGTACTGCACTTTGTAATGTTAACCGTTGATTATAAAGAGTTTGTAATTCAGTTTTAGCTTGTTGATATTGAACCATAACTCCACCGAGACGACCTTGAGTTTGATTAAGTCGTGATTGAGTTTTAGCTTGTTGGTTAAGAGTGCGATTCAATTGAGATTGAGTAGCTTTTTGTTTAGTATTTGCTGCCCGTAAATATTTATTGATTGTTTGTAATTCTTGTTGTACCTGACTTCGTTCTTGTCTGCTTTGATTTAACTCACGTTCTACCAGACCTTTTTGAGTTTCTGCGGTTTTTAATTGTTCGCGCTTTTGTCCCAAATCCTTTTGAATATCCTCCAACTCAAATAAACCCTTTCGTAATCCTTCATCAGCAGCAAATAGAATTGCTAAAGTAGTAGCAGAAATTAGACCGCCCGTAAAAATAGTCACAATTACAGCCGTTTTTTTCGGACGCAAATTGAAAAGTGAGAGACGTGCCTTACCAACTCGTGTGCCGATGCGATCGCCCACAGTGGCAATTACGCCTCCCAGGATAAGAATTGCTACAATTAGGATGTAACCAGTGGTCATTGTTAGCTAGTGAAATACTGACCAATCTAGCCTACTACGTTCAACCATGGTCTGTGGATAAATAATCAATTTGTGGGGGTAAATTTGGAATTGGTTGCCCCTAATATCTGAAAATCCGTACCAATTCCATTACCTGACCAAAAAATCTTAGATTTGAGATTTGAGATTTGAGATTGGGAATTTTCGGTACCAGCCTCGCCCCTTGAGGGCAGAACTAATCCCATGTTTCGCCCATCTAAAATCCTCAAACTCCAGACTTTAGGGTAGAGTCAATCCAAAATCCAAAATCGTAAATCCAAAATCTATTGATCTGACCCCGTAAATTATAAATTTTAAGTAAATTGCTTACTTAAAGCGACAGGTTTATGCACAGTAATCTTCTTTTTATGAATGGAAATCATTTTTTTCTCGCGTAAATCTCCCAGGAGTCTAGTCACAGTCACGCGAGTCGAACCAATTGCTTCAGCGATCGCCTGATGTGATAACTTCAGATCAATGGTAATGCCGTCAGCAGCAGGAACGCCAAAATCACGACAAAGAATCAGTAAAAAACTAATTAACCGTGAACCCATGTCGCGGTGAGCCAGAGTTTCAATCATCATTTCCGTCTGGAGAATGCGCGAAGACAGTCCTCGTAGCATTAACATTGATAATTCTGGATTTTCCTTGAGTGACTGCTCCACTTGTTCAATTGGGGCTGAAAGCAATTCCACAGTGGTAAATGCCACCGCATGATAGAATCGATCAGACTTATTGCCCGTCAATAGAGACAGCACACCAAAAACGCTATTTTCCCTCAGCAGAGCCACCGTTATTTCTTCTCCTGCCTCATACACCCTCGACAGCTTCACCGCACCCTTGAGAAGAAAATAAACTCGTTCAGCAGGATCTCCCGGAAAAAAGATCGTCTTATTGCGTTCAAAGGTCTCGACAACCGGGGGAAAAGCCCCAGTAGCCATCTGACGAAAAACATTTGCTAGGGCTTTATCTTGTGTCACGATCATCTCCCTTCCCCTACCCAATGCCAGAAAAACAAAAACTAATTACCTAAGAATACACCTGAAAAATCAATAAAGCACCGCTATTTTTTTTATTTTTCCTATACCCAAATTCATATTTTCTAGCTCTGGGTCGATTATGATACATAATTTTGGTTCAGGTGAACTAGTAATTATTGATAAGTAGTTCTGCTAGTTATCATCTCTAGATTTATCCCCAAAATTGGCAAATTTCTTGAGAATCTTTACAAAGATGCTGATGATTTGCCAGGTACTTGCTGCTTACTATTTGCCAATTTTAGAAAATTTCTAGCTTGACAAAGTTAAACTGCGGTCAGATTCTAGTATGCTCCTATTAATGAATTATATTAGCAAAGTTTATGCTGAATCTGTCTGGAAAAAATGCCCTAGTTACAGGTATTGCCAATAACCGTTCTATCGCTTGGGGAATTGCCCAGCAACTGCACAAAGCGGGGGCTAATTTGGGTATTACCTACTTGCCAGATGACAAGGGTAAAATGGAAAAAAAAGTGGCTGAATTGGTAGAACCGCTCAACCCTAGTTTGTTTTTGCCCTGCAATGTCGAAAATGACGAGCAAATTCAATCTACTTTTGAAACTATCCGGCAAGAATGGGGAAAATTAGATATTCTAGTCCATTGTTTGGCTTTTGCCAAAAAGGAAGATTTGACCGGCGGTTTTAGTCAAACTTCCCGTTCCGGTTTCAATACAGCTTTAGAAGTCAGCACTTATTCTCTTGTACAGTTAAGCGGCGCTGCTAGACCTTTGATGACTCAAGGTGGAAGTATTATTACTCTTACATATTTGGGCGCGGTTAGAGCAATTCCTAATTATAATGTTATGGGTGTGGCTAAAGCAGGTCTAGAAGCCAGTGTTCGTTATTTAGCAGCCGAATTTGGTCCTGAAAATATTCGTGTTAATGGCATTTCAGCCGGTCCTATTCGCACTTTAGCATCCTCCGCTGTCGGTGGTATCCTAGATATGATTCATCACGTTGAAGCAGTAGCACCGCTACGTCGCACTGTCACTCAATTAGAGGTGGGTAATACAGCCGCTTTTTTGTGTAGTGATTTGGCCAGCGGTATTACTGGACAAATTCTGTATGTAGATGCAGGATATGAAATTATGGGAATGTAAGAACAGGTAGGGAACAGAGGCAGGTACAAGGCTGTTCTGATATTTATACACCTAATTTAAGGATACAAACCCCTATCCATTAACGCTTGTGCGACTCTACCTACACCTAAAGTATAAGCAGCTAACCGCAAATTAACTCCCCTTGCTTTTGACTCGTTAATCACTTTACGGTAGGCTTGAACCATTAAGTGTTCCATTTCTTTATTCACTCGTTCTTCGTCCCAGAACAAGTAAGAAAGACCTTGTACCCATTCTAAATAACTTACCACCACACCCCCAGCATTGGCTAAAATATCTGGTAAGACGGTAACACCACGGTCTTCTAAGGCTCGGTTAGCTTCTAAAGTTACCGGACCATTAGCAGCTTCCGCAATAAATCCCGCTTTGATTTGATTAACATTCTCTTGAGTAATCTGGTTTTCTAATGCAGCGGGAACTAGTACATCACAGGATAAAGTTAGCAAATCTGCATTACTAATAGGTTCACTTTGAGGAAATCCCAGTACACTACGACGGTTTTCAGCAGCATAAGCTTTAACAACGGGAATATCAAGACCAGCTTCAGAAAATATACCTCCAGCACCACTGGAAACAGCGATAATTTTCGCCCCTGCTTTGTGTAATAATTCTGCTACAGCACTGCCCACATTACCGAAGCCTTGAATCGCTACCCGCGCTCCAGCAAGGGATTTACCATGATCTGCTAGGGATTCACGTATAATAATCATTACACCACGTCCTGTCGCCATTTCCCGTCCTAATGAACCACCGATAGATAGAGGTTTGCCAGTAACTATCCCTGGAACAGAATGACCGACATTAACAGAGTAAGTATCCATCATCCACGCCATTTCTCGCGCTGATGTTCCCATGTCTGGAGCAGGTATATCTACTGATGGTCCAATGTCTTTAATTAATTCACTGATATAACGGCGGCTAATGCGTTCTAATTCCCCGATAGTGAACTTTTTGGGGTCTATGGGAATTCCCCCTTTCCCACCACCGTAGGGAATACCTAACAATGCACATTTCCAAGTCATGAGCATGGCCAAGGCTGAAACTTCTCGTAATGTCACCGCTTCATGGTAGCGAATACCACCTTTATATGGTCCTAAAATATCCGAATGTTGTACCCGGTGTCCTATAAAAACCCGCACACCTCCATTATCCATTTTCACAGGTATAGAAACTGTGACAACCTTGCGGGGATAACTAAGTATTTCTACGATACTGCGATCTAATTTTAATTCTTTAGCAGCCCATTGTAAATAGCTACAAGCTTGATCATACGGGCAAATATGCGCCGGAGAATCACTTTCCATAAGTGGGAGAGAGGTTGTCACCATAATACTTATTGCTCAGTATAGTATCTTTGTCAACTCATAAGGTTAGCTTACCTTGTTTTTTGAAAAATACATGAATTTTGTAGTTTTTGTTACAATTATATTTTATTTGTATGATGTTGTTGGGTTTCCCGGTGTCAACCCAACCTACTTTAAATGAAGATGATGTTGTTGGGTTTCCTGGTGTCAACCCAACCTACTTTAAATGAAGATTTCTGGTGTAAAACTCCCATGTAAACCGTAGGGAATATGATGTTTTAAACACAGTTTTGCAAGTCTACCTTTTTCCAAATTTTGAGCATTTAAAATCACTATCTCTGAACGATGATTTTCTGCATTGTAAACTACAACTATGATCCAACCATCATCTTCTTGTTGAGAATGTGCGCGAGGAACAAAAATTGGTTCTCCTACAAATCCTCGCGGTGCTGTACTCCAAAGTTGTTTTTTTTCTGATTCTAAATCTACCTTAAAAATGGCTTGTAATGGTGCATTTAATGTTGATTTATGAGCCGCAGCACTGTATAAATAACGGTATGGTTTACCTACGTGAAGCGGGTGAATTGTGGGAAATTCAGTGGTACGAGTATCTATTAACTGATTTTGGACTTTATTCTCTGATAAATTTAGATGAAATCTCCATATTTGGGGAGGTGAATTTTTCTCAAAATCAGTTTTTCGATAATCGCTATTGGGTTCAACTTCCATTAATGATTCATAACAAATAGAATCAACGATAATTTCATTTTCTAGTTCAAAAGCATTAACATGATGGAAAATGAAACCCGCTTTGGTCTCTAAAATTTTGACTTTTTCAATGGGTGTATTTGTGGTGCGAGGAATAATGATGATTTTTGTGGGTTGATTTTTTTCAACTTTAATACATTCGGCTGCACCACATATTCCTAAAGCAAAAGGTATGGGGTTAAATTTAACGGGATTTTGGAAAAAGATACAGTAATTTTCTGTAATTACAAAATCATGAATAAAGCAAAAACCAGGAATTTTATGATTTTTTTTGCTGGTAATTTCTCCCTTGGTATTCAATTCAAAGATGGTAATTGTAGTAAATAATCCCGGTTTGATGGCAAAGTTAACTAATATCCCCTGGGGATCAATTCGGGGGTGGGCGCTAAAGGCTTCTCCCTTAGATAAGACACCATTAAAATATTCATTTCCCAAGGTTTCTAAGGTGTGAGGATTGAGTAAATAGGGTTCGGCTGCTTCCCATAATGCTAGGAGTTTTTTACCCCAATAAATAACATTAGTATTAGCAATATTTTTCAGTTTAAAATCGAAAATATTAGCTAACCAACCACCAGTTTTTTGTGTACCAAAAACCCCCCGGTAAAGAATTTTTTTTGCTTTTTGTTCTGCTAAATAACCTGCTGTTTGTACAAATCGGTTACGAAAATGAGCGCGGCCATTGATAAATGTAATGCGGCTGATCATCCCGTCACCATCAAAAGGATGGTGTAATCTTTCTCCATTTATATCTAATAAACCTGGTCCATTTCTAAATAATGTTCCCGCTAATTCTGGGGGTATTTCTCCTTCGATATCATCAATCCAATAGTCATATTCTTCGGGAAGGGATTCATATCCACCTTGCCAATCTTTGATGGTATAGGATTTTTCTACAACTTGGTTATCTTGTTGGTTATCTTGGGTTTCTAATGTTTGCATTTTTTGGGTTGACTATCCTGAAAGACTATAAAGACTATATTGATGAACTATCATCAATTTCTATTTTACCATCTGGTAGCCAATTAATAAAAAATATGGGAATTAGAGAACTCAAGTTAGTAATGATGATTAGTAACCATAATAAATCAAATTGATTTTCTGTGATTCCTAGCCATTTCATCATCATAGACCCTAACCAATAGGAAACTGTTCCCCCTAAATTAAATATAGACATTATTAAGGCAAAAAATGTGGCTTCTATACCAGGAGGACAAAGCTTTGTTGCCAATACTAGGACAGGCATAAATACAATTTGTCCAATCACTGTAATAACTAAATTATCACCTAAACTAAACCAATGATCATTTATTCCTAAAAGTCTGTTGGTATGAGTTACTAATAATAAAGTTGTCATTCCTAAAGCGGTGGATATAAAAATACCCCAAGTCAAGATAATTTTAAAGGAGATAGTTTTAAAATAACGCTGAAAAGCCCACACTCCCACTAAAGAAGCAAAACTTGTTACTAATCTCACTCGTCCTAAAAATTCTGGTTGAAATTGTAGTTCGTTGGTTGTAAAATAGAAAAACGCTGATTCGGCATTTGGTGTAGCCTGCCAAATAAATATAAATAATGTTGGTAGTAAAACTGCTTTTTTTGTGATTGCTTGACGTATTTGTAATAATTGATATTTAATATGATCATAATTGTTTTTTTGATCATCTTTGTTCATCGGTTTTTCTGTAATTAACCAAGCAACAAATGAAGTAATTATAGGAAATAATGCTGTGATTAGAAACACGGTACGAGTGGTAAAATATTCTAAAAGTAAGCCGCTAAAATAAGCTGTACATAAGCCACCAATGGCTGAAATAGCCCAGCAAAGAGATTGTAAAGAACCTAATTTTTCTGGTGATTCTGATCTGGCTCTTTCCACTACTATGGAATCAGCTATCACATCACTAATAGCAACGGAAAAAGAAGAAAGGAGAATCATCATTGTTGCAGTTGAGCCACTATTAACTATTGTTCCTAAACTCAACCAAGCCGCACTTCCTATAATTCCCGATAGGAATATATAACTCTTTCTATGGTAGCCAAATAATGGTAAAATATCAGAAATAAAACCATATAATGGTTTGATCATCCAAGGTATGGTACTGATACCGATAATTGCGGACATTTGTACTGGACTTAATAACAATTCATCTTTGAGAAAAAAGCTAACAGCTAACCGGGATAACATTAATATCCCTTGGACAAAATATATAGTCAGAATTGCAATTAACTCAGGAGTAAGTTTATTTCCTAAAAGAATTTGCTCGATTAGTGAATCTTTAAGTTTTGGCAATTTGGCAGATTCATTTAACATTGAAATCAATATTTTTTAATTTTCATTTACTTTTATATCATATCGAGATTTTCAAAATATTGTCTAAATTGACCTGAATCACATTCCACAAATCCCCGATAATATTTCCAAGGTTATAAACTATACTAGAAAACCTGTTTCTAGCCTTTATAATACAATTGAAGCATAGACTCCTCACATTATTAGTTTTGATCCGACTTGCATGGCATGAACAAGCGGGAAGCAGACCTGCTTTTATTGTTAGTCCATTAGCTTTTAATGCTAAAACGAAAACGCTTTGGGCTTGTCCTGTTACTTATTAAGATCAAAATGTGCTGCTTTGGTACAAAAAACTGAAATTTTGGGTAATAATTCTATTTATCCAGATTTCTAAGCTTGTTGTTGGGTTAGGGCAATGATTGTCTCTACTGTAAAATCAGAAATGTTATCTAAAGTAGGAAGTTGATCATTTCCTGCATAAATTAGGGGTAATTCCTGTTTTTCCCAAACCCAAATTTGTCGGCGTTGAATGTCAATTAACCAGGCGAGTAGAGTTCCGTTGCTTAGGCAATGCAAAATTTTACTTTGTAAGTCTAACATACTTTGATTGGGGGAGCGAATTTCAATTAGCCAGTCGGGTGAACCTTGAAAGGGGCCATCTTCATCGGAAAGTCGATCCCGTTGAATGATAGCAATGTCAGGAACAGGAGAAAGGGGTGGAACAATGCAACGGAGTTCTTGAATGGCTTCGTAGGTTTGGGTTCGATTGTTAATTTGGTTAACTAGGTTACGTTGAAGACGGGAATGAAAAAGGGTGGGCATCGCTTTTTGTTGGGCTTTCCCTTGAATAAACTCCCAGGCGGGTGAGCTTTCAATGTTGGGTTGTCGGAGAAAGGCTTCTAGGTTGTCTAAGGTGTTTGTACGAGGAGGAGATTGCATTGTAAATTTATGATTTACTGATAGTTAATTTACAAATTATTTTTTGGCGATCGCATTATAACTTTAGCCGATCTGTCAGGTGAAAAGTAGCGATCGCTATGTTATCTCTTTATAATTGAAGCATACAGTTCCCATACGGTAATTAATTCTTATGGTAATCACCACAGTGAAAGATATTAATGGTTCTCCTCACATTGCCATACCAGCCGATTTGTTAGAGCAGATACAATTACCGATTGGTTCTTCGGTCAGTATCAACATCGAAGGAAATCAGATTACGATCACTAAGTCTGCGCCCCATTACAGTCTTGATGAGTTGTTGGCAGGAATGCCTGATGATTTGATTCCAAGTTCAGAAGATCGGGAGTGGTTAGAAGCGTCGCCTGTGGGAAGGGAGCTATGGTAAAAATTCCTGACCGAGGCGATATTATTTTTATTAGTTTTGACCCAACGAAAGGCCACGAACAGGCGGGAAGCAGACCTGCTTTTGTTGTTAGTCCCTTGGCGTTTAATGCTAAAACGAAAACACTTTGGGCTTGTCCGATTACGAATACTCAAAGAGGATGGGCTTTTGAGGTTTCGCTTGATGGAAATGGAACTCAAACAACGGGAGCAATTCGGACGGATCAGCTAAAAACGTTGGATTTTCACGCTCGTCAATATCGCTTTGTTGAACAGGTTCCTTTAGCCATTGTTCAGGAGGTTTTAGCAAAAATTAAGGCTGTTCTTGATTAAGTTTAGCGTAGCGTAACGCACCAATTATAAAATCAAGATAAATCGTTTAATTTTCGCTTTTATCAGGTTTATATGTCCAATTATAGAAGACCTCATGTTTCTGAGGGGACATATTTTATTACCCAAGTGACTTATCGGATAAGTGGCTTTGTAGCGATATTGGGAGAAAGGGATTGAGGGAAGCAATTGAAAAGGTAAGACAGAAATATCCTTTTTCTATTGAGGCTTTTGTTTTATTACCCGACCATTTTCATTGTTTATGGACGTTACCTGCTAATGATTCGGATTTGTCGGTACAATTGCGATTGATTAAAACCTATGTGACTAAGCATTATGGGCAAGCTTTAGGGATTAATCGAGATATTTCTCTGATAACTACAACAGCGATCGCCATTCTTTAATGAATTTTATGTTATCGTAATACTAAGTCAATTTGAAGGAATCTAATTATGCCAAATAAAGCCTTAATTATGGAAGAAATTGAGTCCCTATCAGAACAGGAATTAGATAAAATTCTAAGTCTAATCCGCCTCATTAAAAATAAACCAAGATTGACAACTCAAGAATTATTTGCAGACTTGCGAGGAAAAGTTACCTATTTAGAAGATTTGACAACTCCTACCACGGATGAATGGCAACTTTTATGAGTCTAGTTTTAGATACTTGTGCTTTGATTTGGTGGAGTCTTGATCCAGAGCAATTATCTTTATTGGCTCAAAAAGCGTGTGAGCAAATGGAAAAGGATAAAAATGGGTTAGTGGCTTCTATTTCAATTTGGGAAATCGCCATTAAAATCAAAAATAAAAAATTAGATCTAGGTATTTCTTTAGAAATTTATATTAAAAGATTACAGCAATCAGATGTAATTGCAATTATCCCAATTGATGAGAATCTTTGGTTAAAAAGTGTTGCTTTAGAATGGGAACATAAAGATCCAGCAGACCGAATTATTGTGGCTTTAGCAAATCAATATTATGCTCCTATTATTACCAAAGATCAAAAAATTAGAGGCTTTTATCCGTCAGTCTTATGGTAAAGCGATTATGATCAAGATTGCATCGGCGATCGCATTAATAGCCATTCCAAACATTAGACAATGATGATGAATAATCATTAATTTGGTGCGTTACATTTCATTTACGCACCCTACAGGATCGGCGAACTGCTTGCAGCAGCGCTTCGCTATCGCACTATGTTGCTTTACCTAAACGCTCATTAAGTGATTTAATATCTGCTTTCATCAAATTTAATATCCGTTTTGCCGTTGACAGTGAATACGTCCCATCTTGGAGAGCAGTTATAAGATCGACTAATATCTTGTCATTCTTCTTTTCGACATCGTCAAAATCGACGCAAGTCTTAATTGTCTCCTCTATATTCGTTTGATACCAATCCTGAAACTGATTTTTCTGCTGTTCCGTCCACAGTTGAGAACTGTCGCGGCGCTTCAACCCAGCACCTGACTCTTCATCAAAGTTGTTATATTGAATACGCACTTTATCCTCCCGACTTGGATTTTCGTGCTTTATGATGTTGTGGTATTCGAGAAAGATAGAATTAACAGTGTAACTGTCAAATCCCCAACCATCCTTCAAATCTTGAGCCGCATGTCCCTATTCGTGTTGGTATATCCCCCTCCTGCAATGGTTAGACCAAAAACTTGAAACCGCGATCGCCAATCTGGATGACGCAGAAAAAACCGTTAACCCCTATCATGACCTCTTACAAATCACCCCAGAAACTGCCGAAAAAATAGTAGGAAAACCCCTCGATCAATCGTCTTTCCTAACAGAAGATAACCCGAATTTAGCGATCGCCGTTATTGCTGACACTCCCTTACATTGGCTACAAAAAACCTATCAATTAGATGATATTGAAATTAAAATCATGGCGATCGCTTTGGCGGTTGAACTTGATCGCAATTATGAAAAACTCTATGCCTACCTCCAGGACGATGTACGAGCCAAAAGACCGACGGTTGATCTCGCTCTTAACCTAATTTGTGCGAATATTCCCGAAAAACTCACCTATCGCCGCTATTTTCAGCCCGACGCTACCCTGAGCCGCGATCGCAAGAAGCAACTCGTTTCCCCCGTTGATCATAGTTCCCTACTCGCCCAGGAATTACATCCAGACCCGCAAATTACCGAATATTTATTAAAAATTCCTGGATTAGATGCTCGATTTAAAGATTACGCCCTGATGATTGAACCTCAAGCCGAATCAGTTGCCCTAAAAAGTCCCCCAGGCTTACTCCGACTCATCCAAGACCATTGGCAAGCAAGCAAACCTCTAAAACTCTATTTTCAGGGCGGAGATTCCCTAGAAAAACAAACCCTGGTTCAATCCCTAGCCAATCAGATCAAATCTCCCCTACTGATGGTTGATTTGCCAAAAATGATGGCGGCAAAAGTCAATCAAGAAACGGCTTTGTTTCTGCTATGGCGACAGGCTCAACTGCAACAAACCTGGCTTTATTTAGCGAATATTGATCCACTTTTTCAAAATACTGAAAATATCGCCTTTCAAGGTCTTTGTAGAGCGTTAGGGGATTATCCCAGGCTGGTGATTTTGTCGGGAGAAATGCCTTTTCCCAGTAGTCACTATCCCCTGGGTTTATTAACGATTCCCTTTACATGGTTAGGGCGGGCATCAACAAAGTTGGTAAAATCGGTTTTTGATTTGGGCATGGCTTGACTCCTTAAAAATGAATTGTCAGAATAATTTAATTAATGGTTAAAGTTACTGAGTTCCTAAAATGGTAAAAACAGTGCCTTGTTTATCTGTGTTAATGATTTTTCCATCCTGATCTTGATAACAAATTTTTAAGATATCTTTAGGAGGAACAGCAGCTAGGCTGAAATCCTGTTCAAACAAGGTAAAAACTGCCGGAACTCGATTAATATTCATTTTAACAGTAAGACGAACTTTTCCGCTAGTCTCAACATTGTTAAGATTTTTAACGGTCAACTTTAACTTATCTGAAATATCAAGAAGTTGTGAGTAACTAAGCTGTCGTTTAATTGTCATATTATTACCTTGAATAACTGTTGACGGCGTTAATAAATGATAGTTGGAATTTTCATCTTGAAAACGAATAGCAATATTGTTGATGATCTTTTCTGTGAGTGGTTGAGGTTGATTGATTTGGACATTAGCCTCTAATTCAAAAATTTGCATTGCGGGAGGGTCAAATAAAGTGAAATTATAGGGATTTGTCCAGAAAGACTTGGTAATTTGCATCCCAGAAAACTCAGGAGATTGGGCTTGTTTAAGAATGGTATTACCTCCAATAATATTACCTGATTTATCTTGAATACAAAGTTTGAGAACGGGTAATAAATTCAATGGTTGTTCTAATAAGATAGTCTCTTTCTGATTACCATTAAGATCCATAAAAAGCGTTACTTTTAAACCTCCTACAAAAAGATTATCAGTTTGATTAGACAATATCACATTAAAACCTGCTAAATTATCTAAAAATTGTTGATAGGTTATTTTTTGTTTAACGTAAAAAGCCTGATTATCTGTAACAATTAAGGGAGAATAAGGAGTAATTTCAGCTGTATTTCCTTGAATTTTCACAACTAACTGCCTAGACAAATTAATGATTTTCTCTGGCGCGGTTTGCTGAGGAATAATGGCAACTTCTAAGGTAAAATTTTGGGTTTGAAGGTCATTAAATAATTTAAAAGGATAGTTTACCTGCGATCGCCGCGTCAACTGCATTTGGCTTGATGCCATCTTCAATCACTAATGTTGTTTCCAGATTGACTGATATATATTTAGGATTAACTAGATGAATACGGGTGGTTAATAACCTTCGCTGATCGAGAAATTGAAAGAGCTTTGGATAGGAAGTAGTTTCTTTGCTGGTGATATGATCATCATCTTTAACAACAACTAGGGTAATATGACCTTTGGCGTTAGTTTGATTTTGATTCCTCAGAGGTAAACAATTAACCCTAGCGATAGATTCTGCTTTGGTAAAATCCTGTGAATTTTTCCACTCTTCAAAAATGAGTTTTTTATAATCTTCTTCTGTGACAGCCCGATAAGTTTTTCTTAATTCTAATAAGGTTTTTCTAATTTCAATTTGGAGTTGTTTCTGTTTTTCTTCAGCAGATTTGTTCGGTAAAGTCCATTGTTCTCCCTTTAATAAACTCACAAAACTAGCATAATTTTGATCGGGAATTTGATTAATTTGATAAAGGGTCATTTCTGTTAACCAAGCAAATAATTCAATGAGAATAATTCCCGTGTCTGTTGGATTATGATCAGTCCATTCAGGATATTCTAAGGGAATAAGCGCGATCGCTTCTTGCACCAAATTATCATAGCTCTGATCATCTAGATTAGGTAAGGGTAAATTCATAATTTAATTTCCTCCAGAAGATAAGAGATTGGATGATCGGTGGATCATAATTCGGAGGAACGGTTTCAGAGATGACATATCTTAAGAAAATTTTTGTTCCTTTGGCTTTGGCTTGGGGATTAGTAACTAATGTTTCTAAGGTTAATTGGTTATTACTAAGACTTTGAATTTTATATTCTTCTCTTTTTTCGTTATTATTTTCTAACCAGACTAATCGGATAATATCACCCACTTTGAAAAAATCTGATGCTGTACCTACAATAGAAATCGTTTTATTATCATCACTGACACTATCAATGATCGCTACTTCATTATAAATAGCATATTTTCTAATAGTGGCAGCTTGTCCATAAAGTCCTTGAGTAATTCTAGCGCGAATCCAGTAACGAGTTTCTCCATTAACTGTACTGGGTGAAGGAATTTGCTGGGGAAACTTTAATGTGGTGGTCATTGGACTATTTTTAATCAGTTGAGGTGATGAATTCATCCACAATTGATTTTCACTTTGTGTTATCGCAATTTTTTTCCATTCTCCCTGTTCTTGTATTTCCCAGGTAATAGTTATATCAGCAGAGGCTAGATTGGAGTTATGGCTTAACTCAAAAGTCAATGTGATATTTGCGCCAGGTTTAACAAACCTATCATGTAAGGCAATATAAAAAGTATCATTTAATTTGGGTTCTTCTCCAAAGGGATAAAAATTCTTACTCTGATCTAAGGGGGTATCATTATATAAACAAACTTCAGAAATGAGATTTACTTGATTAATCTGTGTACTACCTTGAATTTGATTAATAATGGGCAAATTATTGGTTAAAGAATTTAATTTTAATTTGGCTTGTAGCCATTTTCCTGATTTTCCATTAATTTCAGAGGCAGAAGGAAGTGTAATATCAGCAAAATTTAAGATACATTGGCTGTCTTTAATCGTTAAGCTAGGACGAGAAAGATTTTGCCACTCTAGACCATTCCAATAGGACCAATCTAAAGATAAACCCGCCATACTTTGGGGATTAGTTGTTTCTATAGTCAGGCTTAAATTAGATAATTCAGGCAAATTAAATATTTCATGACAAGTTATATAAAGAGAATGCTGAATCGGGATATCGCCTGAAAAAACCAGAAAAGATTGATCTTTTTTTCCTGTGACAAATGAGGTATATATTTATCTGGATTGGGTTTTCGTACAAATACCGCTTTTAATTGAGCAGTGGTAACAATAAGTTCCTGCTCAGTTTCAAAAATAATTTCCTCATCATTGCCTTCCAGGGGAGGTGCAGAAATTTGGGTATAGGCCGGAACAAATGCCCCCACGGGACTAGCTGCGGCTAAATAAAAAGTCAAGGGAACTTTTGCTGGTTGGGGCGGCTGTAATTGTCCGCCAATTAAATCGAGAAAGGCCAGAAAATTTTTCTCAGGGACTTGATTGAGGCGATCGCTAATTTTTGTTACCATTTGACCTTTTTCATCAATCTTCACCGGGCTTGTCCAACCCACTCCTAAAAAATCAATATCCATGACATCACTGATTTTCTGTCAAACTTTGATTATTTTCTGACTCTCTCAAAGCAGGTAAAGCATAGACAATTGGTACAGAGTCTACAGATATTTCATTAAGCCCTTGCCAACGCTGTAGATATTGATTCAATAGAGGTAAACGATTCAAAAAGCGATCGCAACGATCAATAATTTTTTGGCCAATATCCTGCTTAATAATGCCAGGTTGCTGACCTAAAAGAACTAACCGCTGCAACAACTGAGGATTTAATGAATCTTGCCAGTTTAATGAATAATTTTCCATGAAAATACCTATCTTTCCTTAGTAATCCCTTGATGAACGAGTTCGAGCCGTTCGATCGCAATTTCGTCACTACTAGCATTGAGAGTTGGACCTTCCCATTTAACGGGATAGGTGTTTTTAAAACTCCACCAGAGGACAGGAATCCGTTTATTATTTAATAAAAGAATCGTGCCATTTTTCCGCTCAATTATGCCTTCACTGGTGGCTTTATACCAAGTAAAAAATAAATCAATATTGACTAAACCCCGTGTAAAAACGAGATTAGGATAGGACGTATTTTTAGGAAATTGATGAACAAAACCATTTACTCCTCCTTCTTGATAGGATTCGAGATTGATTTCACTGCTTAATCCACTGACTTCGCTAAAACCACCAATCAGGACTCCACCAACTTCCACAGTAAAGTTGTAAGCCATATAGGGATCGTGTCCTAGGGAACTGATCGTTGAGCCTGCCAATAAAGCGTGATTGAGTAACTGATTCACGACCCTCTCCTTAGCTTTGGGAATTGTTGAGTTGTTCGTTGATTCGTGCGACCTGGGCAACCCATTGTTGGCGCTCGCGGTGTTCCATCATCCATAGGACCAATGAAAATAGTAAGCAAGATAGGCTACCTCCTCCAGTAAACGCTCTGGGGGGTAGCGACTTACTCCCCCAGGGGAACGGTTTCCACTTCAAATTTTCCTTGACAATGGGGACAGGCGACCAATAAACGACTATGGCCATTTTGATTAATTCGTTGATAAAAATCCTGCAAATAAATCAAATCTCCCGAAAATAATTCTTCGATCACTTTGGTATTAATTTGCTCTAATACTCCTAGTTTAGTAATTACCCGTGCTAAGAGAATAATGATCAAATAGCCTGGATTTTTTTGCACTCTGGGATCTCGTAGAGGGGCAATTTCATCCTGGGCTGTGGAGAGCCGCATGATTCCTTCACGGTGGAGATTGCCATGAGCATCCAGATACCCCTGGGGAAGAATAAAGGAAAATTCGGTTTGTAGCATAGATCATTATCAATTATTTAAGGCTGATTAACCGACAGTAATGCCTTCGTGAACTAATTCCAAGGTTTCGATGGCGACTTCATCGGAAGTGGCATTAAAATCGGGAGCGTTCCAGGTGGTTGGCCAACAATTTTCTAATAAATCTTTTAACATCGCTTTAACTCCTTTTGCCTAAAGTGTCATAATTAAAATCTTAGGTGATTTTCTATTAAAGAAAACCTAGATACTTCTTGAATCAAAAATAATATTTACCATCTTTATTCACCATATTATTTATTATTAAATTATCTTTAAAAGTTTCCCAGCTTTAATTGGTAAAAACTAAACTCAGTTATATCCCATGAGCAGATTCATTACCGTGAAATATAATACAAGGAAATATAACATCATTGCTCAGATCAAAGCTTACCCCTTACAAAAATTTACATTTTTAAGAATTGATAGCCCCTGAGGGGGTGACGAAATCCTTTTAACCAATTATGCAGTCAGGGTTTTGAAGGTTTCCGCTATGAAGAAAAACAAAAATCAGATCAGACTTGTGGGTTTTGGTTTTTACTTCAGTTGTTGATATTTGTAAAGTAATATTACAAACTTTGGCAAAATATTGAGAAATTGCCCACCTGGCAAACATAGGTTTAAGGTAGTAGCTATAGAAGAAAATTAAGGCCAATTTATAAAATGAACAAAAATAATCTTCAAAACTATCGGTTTGCTTGTACCTTGACTTTTGGTGATATATATGGCCAAATTATCGTTTGGTTAATTACCATTACTATTAGTTTAGCATCTGCGTTAGCGTTAATGGGCGCGAAACGACCTGTTTATGCTTTGGCTACGGTGGGTCTTGTGGTTCTCCTGTCTCTGCCTTTTTTACTTTTTGCCTTTGTGACAACTCTATTAAATAATATTGAATTGAATGCTGTAGAGCCGAAAACAAAGACTGAATCAACATAAACCAATATTTGAGCGAAAAACCCTATTACCCTGTCTCTAGAATGGCTTCTGTGGCATAATTAAAATCTTAGTCAGGAATTTAGTCCTATTTTGACAATGTTCTGGAGACAATCATCAGCACTTTTGACCGGAATACAAACAAAACAAAGATTTTTGTGACATTTAAGTTCAAACTAGTGACGGGTAATTTGCTGATAATTTTTATCATTGGTGATTGACGATGCTAGAACATGATGTAATTATTGTTGGTGGTGGTTTGGCTGGATGTCGGGCTGCGGTGGAAATCGCCCGCATTGACCCTAATTTAAAGGTAGCGGTAGTCGCTAAGACTCACCCCATTCGCTCTCATTCTGTGGCTGCTCAGGGTGGTATGGCTGCATCTTTGAAAAATGTTGATGATCAAGATTCCTGGGAAGCACACGCTTTTGATACTGTTAAGGGTTCTGATTATTTAGCAGATCAAGATGCAGTCGCAATTTTAACCCAAGAAGCTCCAGATGTGGTGATTGATTTAGAACATCTAGGGGTGTTGTTCTCTCGTTTACCTGACGGTCGCATTGCTCAACGGGCTTTTGGTGGCCATTCTCATAACCGTACTTGTTATGCTGCTGATAAAACCGGTCACGCGATTTTACATGAATTGGTAAATAATTTACGCCGTTATGGTGTCCAAATTTATGAAGAATGGTATGTAATGCGTCTGATTTTAGAGGACGGCCAGGCTAAGGGTGTGGTCATGTTTCATCTTGTGGATGGAGATGTTCAGGTACTAAGAGCAAAGGCTGTGATGTTCGCTACAGGGGGCTATGGTCGCGTTTATAATACGACTTCTAATGATTATGCCTCCACTGGTGACGGTTTGGCAATGACGGCGATCGCTGGTTTACCTCTACAAGATATGGAATTTGTGCAATTTCATCCCACTGGTTTATACCCGGTGGGGGTGTTGATTTCCGAGGCTGTCAGGGGTGAAGGAGCTTATTTAATTAACGCTCAAGGTGATCGGTTTATGGCTAATTACGCCCCCAGTCGCATGGAATTAGCCCCTCGTGATATTACCTCACGGGCGATCGCTTATGAAATCCGTGCTGGTCGTGGTGTAAATACTGATGGTAGTCCCGGTGGTGCTTTTGTTTACCTGGATTTACGCCATCTGGGTCGGGAAAAAATTATGAGTCGTGTTCCTTTTTGTTGGGAAGAAGCTCATCGTTTGGTGGGTGTGGACGCTGTAACTCAACCTATGCCGGTGCGTCCTACGATTCACTATTGTATGGGTGGTATTCCTGTTAATACTGATGGTCAAGTCCGTCATAGTGCTGATGGTTTTGTTGAGGGCTTTTTTGCCGCAGGTGAGACAGCTTGTGTCTCTGTTCACGGTGCTAATCGTCTCGGTAGTAATTCTTTATTGGAATGTATAGTTTATGGCAAAAGAACCGGAGCAGCGATCGCTAATTATGTCCAAAATCGTCAATTACCATCAGTAGATGAAGTACGATATATCAGGGAATCTCAGCAACAAATTCAAGCTTTAATAGCACAACCTGGACAATATCGAATTCATCAAATTCGTCAATCTTTTCAAGATAATATGACTGAATATTGCGGCGTTTTTCGCACCGCAGAATTAATGAGTCAAGGTTGGGAAAAAATAGCTGAATTACAACAGCAATATTCACAAATATACTTAGATGACAAGGGAAAAAGCTGGAATACAGAGTTAGTTGAAGCCTTGGAATTACAAAGTTTAATGGTGGTAGGACAAACCATTTTAGCGTCGGCCTTAAATCGTCAAGAAAGTCGTGGCGCTCATTTCCGAGAAGACTTTTCTCAAAGGGATGATGTCAATTTTCTGAAACATACAATGGCTTATTATTCGTCAACAGGAATTGATATCCAATACCGTCCAGTCACAATTACTATGTTTACACCAAAGGAACGAAAATATTAATTAAATTGATCATGGATCTGTTACAAAAACATATTTTGCTTGTTAATTATTAATGCTAACACCCAATAATTAGGGGTGTAGCATATTAAAATAATTATAAGCGTAAAAAAAGCTGTTCTAGAAATAGTTAAAGCTTTCAGGAAACCCTAAAATGATCAAATTAACTAATTTACACCCAGCATTTAACTTTTGCAGTATATCTTTAGCTTATAAAATTTCAAGCAATTTTTGTAGCCTTTGTAGTCACCGAAATATGTTTATCTAAAACGTCGGTTACGTCTGATAGCAACTGCTTTACGTTTGCGCTTTTCTAAAGGTGTTTCAAAGTGCCGACGAGATTTTACATCAGCTAATATACCAGCTTGAGCAACTTGGCGTTTAAAACGACGCAAAGCCGAATCTATGCTTTCATTTTGTCCTAAAAGCACCTGAGTCATTCTGAATCCTGCCCTTAATTGATTAATGATTTCCATTTTGAAAATTTTCATTCTCAACCAGTATTCTATCAAAAACCTGATGAGAAATAAAGTCTTGACAAGTTACTGATTTGGAGGTCGAAAATTTGGTAATTCTACTGAAGCTAAAGACTTTCGTCCTTTGGGTGGTCGTTGGGGATAAATCAATGGTGAAGGTGATTTATGTTCAGATGTATGATCATCCAAAGGATCATCCAAAGGATCATCTGTAACATCTAACCAATAATCTTCCATTTCCACCTCTGTAGAAATCATTGGTAATTCTGGTGCTGGTGATAATAGCAAATTATTCTTATTTTCATCAATAACTAATGGGTTAATTTCTGACTCTACATCTTGTTTGATTGTGATTTGTGGAAGTGGATTATTTCCCAGATCCAAGACCAAATTTTTCCAAATAAGTGTATCATCTTCATCAGGATCATCAACATTTATCTCTTTTGCTGTTGCTGGTGAAATTACTTCAGAGAAGGGATTAGTAAAAAGCTCAAGAGTGATATCATCCTGTGGCGGAATTTCGGGTAATATTTGAGAAGTAGCTAAAGTTTCCATTTCCATATTATCCGTTATAGATTCAGAGATGAATGGTTCTTGCTGATGAGTATCGCAATCAGAAATATTTGTTGTTGGTGGAGTCCAAGGATCATGTATAGAATTATTTTGAGGATCAGTAACTGCGGACCAGGGTGGAATAGGATGAGCATTGGGGAACAAAGATCGAGCCTTTCTAGAGAATCTAGTGTGTTCGTGAATAACATTGTACGGATGATGAACATGATCCTCTAGATAATTTTCCGAATTAGGAATTGGTGTATCTAGACATTTTTCCAAAGCTGACTTAAATTGTAAAGTCTGTCGTTGTTGACGCATAAGTCTAGTTTGCAACTCACGACAGGTATTTTCCCACTGTAGTAACTGCTGAGACTCTTGACTGTAATTACTTTTTAGCAAAGAACATTCTCGTTCCAGACGAGCTAAACGTTGTTGACTAATTTCCATCAAGGATTTATAACTCTCTATAGAGAGTTCCTGACGTTGAATTGTTACTGCATATATCTCCAACTGTTGATATAGAGACTTAATTTGTTCATTGGCTGCGGAAAGTTCTTGAGATTGTTGTTTAAACATAGACTCAGTGACACTAGAGCGTGTTTTCTGCCATTGTAAAATTTTTTCTGCTTCAGCCAATTCGGTTTTTAACTGCTCCACTGAAGCGTATAGATCATTATTAGCCGTGCGTAATTCTGTATTTAACTTTAGTAGTTGCTGAAATTCTAAATTGACCTGTGCGTGTTGATCAATGTCAGGTTCTACAATCAAGTCCTGTTGGTTATGATCTTCCAATTTTTCCATAACTACGGTTTCGTGTTTATCATCTGTACTTGGCCGATAGGGTCGCGTTCTCGAAGGCTACTGGCAGGTAAATTTGTTATACTCACTATGATTATAAACCACAAATACCTAACCGATATCATTTATTGACACAAACAAAATCGTCAATAGATATTAAATCTACAAATACCGAAAACTCCCAATCTAAAATCTAAAATCTAAAATCTAAAATCTAAAATTTTTTGGTCAGTTGTCAATTAATTAAGGTAGCCAATGGGGATGAAAGCCGACGAGGGGTAATGGTTCTGGTTTAATATCAATGTTAGTATTATCAGGGATGGGTAGCAAGGGCATTAACCAAAGAGTACTACTAGCGATTGGTTCACCATCCTCAGTTTTTAAAGTATTTGCGGGTAATGGTGTAGTATTATTGCTGATGGGAATTACTTGGTCAAATAATAAACCTAAACCGTCAGGAGCTAAACTAGTTTGGATATTGCGTTGAGCAGCAGGTAACAATAGTAGTGGTTTTTGCATTCCTGTTTTCAAATCAATGGC
>JBJUHT010000215.1:0-35767 GCA_046070105.1 Dolichospermum sp. | reverse complement strand
GTAATAATCGGATTTTTTTAAAAGATGAAATATTAATTTCAAGTCTGAAATTTCTGAAAAGGAGAAAATAAAAATGAAAATGGTTAATCGTTCTTGTCCAGTTTGCGGTTCAAAGGATCAGTCTAAAGTCTTTGCGGAGGCTGACTTTGATCTTAATCAATTAGATAGTTTTGCCTTTGCTTCTCGTAAACTGCCTGAATATATGCACTACAGACTGATATCTTGTCCAACTTGTGATGTACTGTATGCCAGTCCAATTCCTGAATTAAGTGAATTAGCAACCGCTTATCATGAAGCTGCTTTTGATAGTTCGGAAGAAGCCCATTATGCGAGTCGTACTTATGCCAGTTTTTTGCCCGAAATTATGCAACATATTCCTAATTTAGATGGTGCGATTGATATTGGCACAGGGGATGGAGCATTTTTAGAGGAATTGCTTCGTACAGGGTTTACTTCTGTTATTGGAGTAGAACCTTCCCAAGCACCTATTCTAGCTGCTAAGGAGGAAATACAACCATTAATTAAGCATGGTCTTTTCAGAGTTGAGGATTTTCAAGCGGGAACTTTTAGTCTTATTACTTGTTTTCAAACTTTAGAACATTTGTATGACCCTAAACAAATGTGTCAAAATGCTTATACTCTTGTCAAAAAAGGTGGGGCTGTCTTTTTTATCTGTCATAATCATCGCGCTCTCTCAGCTAAAATTTTGAGAATGAGATCTCCCATTTTTGATATTGAACATTTACAATTGTTCTCGGAAAAAAGTGCTAGATATCTTTTAAAAACGAATGGTTTTACAACGATAACAACTAAAGTTATCTTTAATCGTTATCCTTTACATTACTGGGTAAAATTATTCCCACTTCCTTTAAAACTCAAGCGCTTCTGTCTTTCTTTTCTGAAGAAGACAAAAATCGGCTACTTACCCATTTCTATTCCCGCTGGTAATCTTGTAGTAATCGGTTATAAAAAGTGAAATTAAACTGGAAAATTTAGACAGGACTTACGAAACTGGCACAAGCGATTACTAGGTCTCGCTTTGCTATCGCTACAGAAGGAAACCAAATAGATTCTTTCTGAGCTTTTCATAAAAATACTATCTCTTAAAAATAAACGATTTTTGAGAAAACTAAATCCTCTCTCAAATGATTGTTGCGCTTTATATTCAGACAGCATTTTCTCATTACTTAGTTCTTTATCTAACAAGACCAAAAAATTTAAAGATAAAGAATTTTGGGAACATACAGCACTTTCTGGTGTTATGAGGTACACCACGGGCGGGCAAGATGCCCACCCCACAAGAGTTTTATTATTAAAATTTGTACCTCATAGCAATGGAATCTGCTGTAATTGTGTTTGTTGATTTAATCACAATTATCACAATGTCCACAACGCCAATTAACAGTCGGTGTTTCAAAGCCAAAAGCATTTAATAAAAACCGCCAACGACATTGTTTAGTAGTCAGATATTCACTGGTTTTACCAGTTTGTAATTGGGTTTTTGATGAATTTACTGACTGAGAAGAAATAGAATAATGAAAAGGATCAAGCCATTCCAATTGTCCGTTACTATGAAGAAGAGAAAGCGTCGCTGCACTATCTGGAAATTCTTTAATTACACGATTTATTTCCCCTTGGGGTGGTAATTTCTTAACTAATTTTCGTGCTTTTTGTTGTTGTAATTGTAGTTGTTCTTCAAAAAATTTCTGTCTTTGTTTATCCTCAGAATCTAAAAATCCTGTCGGTTCACTAACCAAGGTTAAAACATCAGCAGGTTTCCCGTCTCTTCCCGCTCTCCCTATTTCTTGTACATATTCAGATAATAAATATGGTGGATGAAAATGAACCACCCAACGCACATCAGACTTATTTATCCCCATACCAAAAGCACAAGTAGAAACCACAAACAGGATTTTTCCACCTAGCCAATTAGCTTCAATATTGCGGCGCTCTGTGGGGCTTAATCCTGCATGATAACTAGCAGTATGATAACCCATTTCTGTTAACCAATTGGCTAAATTTTCACTATCTTTTCGAGTTCTTACATAAATTAAACCAACTTGATTTGGTCGGTTTTGTATAAACTTTAATAATTGTTGTTTTCTTCCTCTAGGAGTCCAAGCAATTCGGACAATAGGGTTTAAATTGTCTCGATAGGGATTAATTTTAAAAATATCAGGTTTGTCTAATTTTAAAACTTGAGAAATAATCTTTTCAGCTAAAGGATCAGCAGTGGCGGTAAAAGCTGCTAGACTGATTTTTGTTCCTGGTGGTTTTGATTTTAGTAACGCTTCCCGCACAGTTCCCAACCGTCGGTAAGCTGGACGAAAATTATCACCCCATTGTACTAAACAATGGGCTTCATCTAGTATTAAACCATTAATTTGTAGTTGAGGATGACACAACTTTTGCCAAACTAATGGACTGAGTAAGGTTTCAGGAGATAAATATAATAATCTTAATTCCTTTTTTTCTAAAGCTTGTAAAGTTTTCTGTCGTTGTAATGCGGGTAATTCACTGTGTAAAAGTGCTGCTTTTTGCTGTTTTTGACGTAATTCCTCAACTTGGTTTTCCATAAGTGCTACCAAAGGAGAAATTACTAAAGTTAGTCCTGTATTTAGTAGTGCGGGAAGTTGAAAACAAATAGATTTTCCCCCACCTGTGGGCATAATAATTAAAGCATCTTTTTTTGATATTAAACAGTTAACAATTTCCTTTTGGGGAGGACGAAAATCGTCATATCCCCAAATTGCTTTTAATGCTGTGCGAACATCATGATCAGATTGTGTTAAAGGAAGATTCATTTTTTTACCACAAAATCACAAAAAAGAATAAATGGGAAAATAAGGAAAATATTTATCTTTACTCTTCCCACTGACAACTGACAAGTGACAACTGACTAATGACCAATTAATTCTTGATCATTCCATTCTAAAGTGTCACCAATATTTTCTCCATTATGGTAAGCAGCCAGTAATACCTCACAGGTTTTACCATAGGATATCATGCCAGTGGCATCCAGAGCGATCGCGCCAAAATCCCTATTATTTTGCCGCGCTTCTGTAAATGATTTTTGCATTGCATCCTGTAGAGACATTCCATCTGTCACCCTGACTACAACTTTAGCAGCTAAACACTCATCAATAATATCTTCACCAATACCTGTACAGCTAACACCCGCATAAAAATTTGCATAGTTACCTGCTGGCATTGCTGAATCACTGACGCGCCCAATTCTTTCAAAGCCTTTACCACCCGTAGAAGTACCAGCAGCTAATTTACCATCACCATCTAAAGCCACAACACCAATAGTTCCCCTTCCTGCATTACTACTTAACGCAATTTCTGGTTCTGCTACCACCCCAGCCATATTTTTTTGGAAATTACACTGACGTTCCAGTGTCCATTCTTGCAACCGCAAATCAGTTAAAGCATTGTAACTAGGAATCTGTAACTCCCGTGCTAACTCGGCTGCACCATAATCAGACAAAACTCGATCATCGCAACCTTGTAAAAATAATGCCATTTTAATCGGGTTTTTTACACGTGACACATTAATTACACCACTAAAACGGCCGGTAGTCCCATCCATGATAGAAGCACTCATGCGAATTTGTCCATCAGATTGCAGTACAGAACCAGTACCAGCATTAAAGCGTGGTTCATCCTCTAACATTTGACAACCCCGAACTACAGCCTCGGTTGCATTTGCACCATTGAGTAAAAGAGCATAAACATCGGCAACGATTTTAGATAGAGAATTACGAACCGCTATCAATCCCCCCTTACCTTGCAGGGAACTACCAGCGCCACCATGAATAATTAATTTAGGCTGTACTTGTAATGTCATGTTATTTTCTTATTTGTTCGTTATTATATTAAATGTTAATTGTCAATTAACCATTGTCAATAGGACTGATGCAAGTGTCATCGGATCACTATATGATTTATTGACGATTTGATTTTATGATTCCAATTGCGTCAGTCGTGGTCAATATTCCCTAAGTCTTATTTTCAGCTTGAGAACGACGACGACGACAACGTTCTGAACAATATTTTACTTCATCCCAACAATCTTGCCATTTTTTCCGCCAGGTAAAAGGACGTTGACAGACTACACAGATTTTTTCGGGTAAATCAGATTTAGAACGAACACGACCCATAATTATCAAGATAATTGGTAATTGGTAATAGTCAATAACTTCTTTGTTTGCGTCTTTCTACTTAATGCCTCTGGAAGAAACAAGAGTTTTTTACATGAAAATGCTGTAACTAAAATTACAAAAAATAAGGGCAAATTACCTTGCCCTCATTATATCCTTGATGTGAGCAATATGTTACTTAATTTACATCAGCACTAGGATTGATCATTTGTTTCTTGTATTTCGGTAAATCTAGTAATAAATTTTACCACCACCCCATTTTGTACCGACAACCTTGGGTTCTAGGAGAATATGTCCAGCAATTGCTTTCAAATCTTCCTCCGTCAGATTTCGCATGACTTTGAAAATATCTTGACTCTTAATACTGGGGTGGATTTCAGATATTTCCGTTACACCATCATAAGTAGTAGGATTTTTCATGTAGTCTACCAGTCCTTCGATATTATTGCGGTTGGGTACAGCGCCCGCTAAAGCCTCTGGTTCAAGTCCCACGTTTTGATTAGTTTTAGTAACCCCACCCGCATGACATTGAGCGCAAGCATAATTAAATAATCTTTTTCCTTCTGTAACCTGTTTTAAACTGAGAACAACAGTATCGCCTTGAGCATTTAATGGTACTGTGCGAGTATCTTCATTTAGTTCTAAAGCCGTTGCACTACCGACAAGTAAGTGCAATGTCAGTAAAATAGTCACTACAACAACCCCAATTAATTTTCTAAACATATTTCCCCTTCCAGATTTTGATCGTTAACACAAGTTTTGATAGCGATACTACATTTCTATACTGTTCATGACTGATGGGTGATTTGTCTTTTTTAGTAGCTATTAACATTAATTACCGAAAATAGTTGAGAAATTACCTTCATACCCTCTAACATAGGTAATTAAGAGTTGGTTAGACAAAAAACAATCCTTCTACAGAATGATCGTATTAGACTGTTATCTCTGTTATTAACAGCTTTGGACAACCCATAACATTGTGAACTTATCATAGAAATTGAGTCACTCTAATATCAATATCATGTTAAGAGTCCAATTTGTTGCCATGACTATAAATGACTTGAGTTAAGATTAGCATCAGGCGATTAAGCGATTCCAAAAGGATAGGGAATAAGTTGTTGCACCAGCGCACCATGACCTTATTATGGTTGTTGTTGTGAAATAGAAAGGGTATAATTATGATTTTCTTTCGATAATTCACCAACATATACTGAGTATTTTCCCTGAGTCCAATAACCAGAAAGTTTTGGTTTACTTTTCAGATCATCATTACTAAGTACACAAAACCGACCCCCTGGACCATCAATTAATAGCGTTGTCCGTCCTTCACTTTCTACTCTCAACTGTAAATATGGTACTGAATCGGTGATCTCCAGCACTTGACTAGGTGTAGTAGAAATATACCCGCAATCAGTATTAACTGTTCCTCCAGATATACCAGTTAAAATGATGGGGTCCATCTGGAGAGGATTTTTAATTTCAGTAATGACAGTTTCGGCAAAACTAGCCTCACCAAGCAATAAACTCATTATTGCTAACCCCAAGGGAGCAATTGTCAATATTCTCAAAGTCTTCATTTGATTTTGATATCCTTTACTTTGATAACATCAGTCAATATTCAGCCCAATAGTAACCCCTATAAGAATAATATTTGATTTTTGAACAGAACTCCATAGATAACTCACTAGTTGAAAATGGTAATGAGTAATTGGTAAGTAATTTTCTGTTTTCATCATTAAGATGATATTTAGTGCCAGTGCAAGAAATATTGCCAAGCTTAGGTTAGGCTAAATAAAACTGCAAAAAAACGGATAATTTCATCCGTGTAAATCCTGAAAAATCCCCTGATGTTAAAACTGCAACATCTTCAAAAGACTAATACAGGGTGGTCATTGGATCAACGAGATCCAAAGTTCATCGAATCTATGATGCCCATATTGGGCTTGTTATATAACCTCTACTTTCGAGTCCGAACCAGTGGTTGGGAAAATGTCCCCGATGAAAAAATTCTCGTTGTTGGTTCTCATAATGGCGGACTAGCATCTCCAGACACATCAATGATGTTATACGATTGGTATCGTCGCTTTGGTGTAGAACGCCAGATTTATGGGTTAATGCACCCCAAGGTTTGGGATGTCTTCCCTCCAGCGGCAGAAATGGCGATGAAAGCCGGTGCAGTCAGAGCGCATCCCAAAATGGCTTACACGGCTTTGCGGGCTGGTGCTAGTGTCTTAGTCTATCCTGGTGGTGCTGAGGATGTCTTTCGTCCCCATGCAATGCGAGATAAAATTTACTTTGCTCAACGACAGGGATTTATCAAGTTAGCATTGCGGGAAAATGTGCCAATTGTTCCCGCGATTTCCTGGGGTTCACATGATACCCTGATTGTTCTGGCTGATATATATCAGATCATGCAGCAATTCCATAACATGGGGATGCCTTGGATATTTGGAGTTGACCCTTTGGTTTTTCCTATTTATTTAGGATTACCTTGGGGACTGGCTTTTGGTCCGTTACCTAATATTCCCTTACCCATATCTATCTATACTAGGGTTTGTCCTCCGATTGTATTCCCACGCTATGGGAAACAAGCCGCAAGCGATCGCACCTATGTTAATGAATGTTATGAATTAGTCAGAAGTAAAATGCAGCAGGAGTTAGATACTCTCATTCAACAAGCCACTTATTAAAGTTAGCCTGGCGACTGGAGACCGCCAGGTATTTTTAATTACAGCAATTTTCATGTACTTGTACCACACTTTTGTTTTTATATTCCTTTCTTCCTTTGCGACTTTCCGCCTTGGCGTGAGACTTGAAAATGTGGTTTTTTTACCTAAAAATTACTGTAACAACGGATTCATCATAAGTAATTGGACTTAGTGTTACTTGAGACTTGACGCTGAAAAAGTCAAAAATTGAGGAAATTGCACCTTAATTGTTCGGTTGTACGACTTTGACTTCTTCCCCCCAAGCTCTATAATCCCATGATTATAAGGTGTAAATATCTCCCTAACCACCGTTCACTCCTGTAGCAATTCTACAATTAAGGGACAAAAACCACAGTGTACAAATGGATTTTACCAAGTCTCAAGGAAGTTTTATCCGCAAGTCAGTCTTCTATGGCTGACTGTTCCCATGCTAAGGCCGAACACCAGTGGCGTGTCAGTCTCGCGGCTACTGAAAATCTGTTGTTGGGTTTTTTCCGGTCTTTGGTGACTCAACCAGGTTTGGTGTTAACCTCACCAGCACCTTTATTTAGTCACCCGCAACTAACACAACATTTACAAACGATAACTTTTACGGCCAAACCTTTTAACCCTTTGGCCCTAATGCCATTCATTATCCCCTCAGAAACCCCCCCGGATGTAAGTCATATTCATAATACTCATAACATAGAAACTATTTCTCCTGAAACTACCAGTTTTCAAGAATCTATTTTACCTTTATTACCGGCTGATCCTTTGGCAGCAGAACAATTTTGTTTAGTCTTCACAGATGAATTTAGATTAGTCTTGGTTTTGTCTGAACTTGAAAATGGTAACAAAGAGTTTTTATTTTCCTTTGAACCAGAAATAGTACAACAAGCTTGGCAATCTTTAGGCTCTAGGGTAGTTTTAACTAATCCAGAATTGTTCGCTGATTTAGATACTAAAATCCAAAACTATCCTGTAGTTACCCCAGATTATCACATTATTATTCAATTTAGTAAATTATTACTTCAGGAATTAACTATCCCAGAGGATAATCCACAAGTTACCCATACTTTATCATCTATTCCTTCACCTACTCTAGCACCCAAATATCCATCTCGTCCTGATGTAGAATTACTACAAGCTTTTGCTCATGAAGTCCGTACTCCTTTAACAACAATTCGCATGATGACACGGTTACTATTAAAACGTCAGGATTTACCTGTTAATGTTATCAGTCGTCTGGAAGTTATTGATCATGAATGTACTGATCAAATTGACCGGATGGAGTTATTATTTAAGGCAGCCGAATTAGAAAACTTATCTCAAGAACCCCTAGTCTCAAAGTTTTCCCAGACCGCTGCTGCTCAACTAACACCGATGTGTTTAGATCAAATATTAAAACAGAGTATTCCCCGTTGGCAACAAGCAGCAACTCGGCGTAATTTAACTTTAAATGTGGTCTTACCTAAGCAACTGCCAACGGTGGTTAGTAATCCTGCTATGTTAGATCGGGTACTCACAGGTTTAATGGAGAATTTTACCCGTAGTTTACCCCCCGGAAGTTGTATTCAAGTCCAAGTAATGACTGCTGGTGATCAACTAAAATTACAATTGTCACCTCAGTTTAATTGTCAAGACCCCCACAAGTCCGTGACAACCCCAATTCAGAGATCTTTAGGACGTTTATTAATGTTTCAACCAGAAACAGGCGTAATTACTTTAAATATGGCCGCAACTAAGCACTTATTTCAGGCAATTGGTGGTAAGTTAATTGTCCGTCAAGGTCCTGAAAATGGCGAAGTGTTGACGATTTTCTTGCCTGTGGAAAGTTAAATAACTCTGAATTTTTCTCTGTCATAGGCAATTCTGATTTTGGGAAATTTTCTTTTCCACGCTGGTAACAAAAAATAAACAACAGAAGTGTTTACAAATATGATAAATTTAACAATACCTTGTCCATTTTTTGTAGGTCGAGTTAAGCAACAGCGCAACCCGACGCATTTGTTGGGTTTCGTGCCTCAACCCAACCTACAAATCAAGACTGTTTTCAATTTGGACAAGGTATTGAATTAAAAAACTTACAGCACTTACCGATGTTATGAGGTACAAAGTCACCCCACCCCCAACCCCCTCCCCGCTCTTCGAGAGGGGGCTTAATATGTACCTCATAAGAGCGGAAACCCCTGTAATTCTTTTATTGCCCATGATTACAACATTAGTTAGTCTCTTAGTTGGTTTAGAAGTTTTGAACTCAAAAGTTGTATTCGCAAAACCCATAAAAAGTCCAATTATTAAAGGACAATGTGGGAGGAAACAAAAATGTGAAACATTGTTTAAACGGTGACACCAGAGGTGCTGGAGTTGATGAAATTTTAGGAACTTTCCCCTTACCTACTGCAAATAAATAGTCAAATTGAGAACTCTATGCCAAATTTAGCAAAAAGTAAATCCCACCAGCGACTAAAACGCCAACTACTCATCGTGATGTTAGTGATTTTTGGCTCAAGTGTGGCTATGGGCTGTATATTCGGATTCGCCACCAGCGCCCACGGTGCAAATCCTGTAAACTCTTAACTTTGTACCTTTGTGCGAAACATAATTTCTCACGGCAAAATGTTATGATTAGGCAGTTTCAATATTAAAATAATAATTAAAACCACTCATTGTATATAAGTGATCAGTTTTTTAATTCGGTTTTTGAGTAAATTCTCATTTTCCACCCACCCATAATAAAGCAACTGGGTGAGATTAAATGTCTATAATCATATAGCCAAAGCTTGAATTTCCATCCTTCCTGTTTTAATTCTATAAACTGCCATGCTAAAACTTTTGTTGGGCGATCCCAACGCTCGTAAACTTAAAAAATACCAACCTGACATTACAGAAATTAACCTCCTAGAGGAAGATATTAAACCGCTTTCTGATGAACAGTTAAGGTCTAAAACGGTCGAGTTTAAACAACGACTTTCTCAGGGTGAGACCCTAGATGCTATTTTACCAGAAGCTTTTGCTGTGGTTCGGGAATCAAGCCGACGTGTTTTGGGATTACGCCACTTTGATGTTCAATTACAAGGCGGTATTATACTCCATAATGGGCAAATCGCTGAAATGAAAACCGGTGAGGGAAAAACTTTGGTAGCAACTTTACCGAGTTACTTAAATACCTTAACTGGTAAGGGTGTTCACGTAATTACCGTGAACGATTATCTAGCCCGTCGGGATGCAGAATGGATGGGTCAAGTACATCGCTTCTTGGGTTTAAGTGTAGGTCTAATTCAGTCTACAATGACCCCCAGTGAACGTAAAAAAAATTATGATTGTGACATTACCTATGTAACTAATAGTGAAATCGGTTTTGATTACCTGCGGGATAATATGGCTACTTCTATGTCTGAAGTGGTACAAAGGCCATTTAATTTCTGTGTCATTGACGAGGTTGATTCAATTTTAGTTGATGAAGCTCGGACACCCTTGATTATTTCTGGTCAGGTGGAAAGACCTACGCATAAATACTTGCAAGCCGCAGAAATTTCTTTTACTCTCAAAAAGGATGAACATTATGAAGTTAACGAAAAGGATCGTAATGTTTTGCTGACGGACGAGGGTTTTGCTGAAGCAGAAAATCAATTAGATGTGACAGATTTATTTGACCCGGAAGATCCCTGGGCGCATTTTATATTTAATGCAATTAAAGCTAAGGAATTATTCTTGAAAGATGTCAATTATATTGTCCGCAATGATGAAGTGGTGATTGTGGATGAGTTTACAGGGCGGGTATTGCCCGGTAGGCGATGGAGTGATGGATTACACCAAGCAATTGAGGCGAAAGAACGGGTAGAAATTCAGCCAGAAACCCAAACTTTGGCAACCATTACCTATCAAAACCTGTTTTTGTTGTATCCTAAGTTGGGGGGAATGACGGGAACTGCAAAAACCGAAGAAGTGGAATTTGAAAAGATATATAAACGAGAGGTGACAATTATTCCCACCAACCAGCCCAGAAGACGGGAAGATTTATCTGATATGGTGTTTAAAACTGAATCAGGAAAATGGAGAGCGATCGCTAAAGAATGTGCCGAAATGCACGAAAATGGTAGACCTGTGTTAGTGGGAACAACTAGCGTCGAAAAATCTGAACTCCTGAGCCGACTCCTGAAAGAAATGGAAATTCCCCATGAGTTACTCAATGCTAGACCAGAAAACGTAGAACGAGAAGCGGAAATTATCGCTCAAGCTGGACGCAGCGGTGCTGTAACTATCGCTACTAATATGGCGGGACGTGGTACAGATATCATTCTCGGTGGTAACTCTGAGTATATGGCCAGGTTGAAATTGCGGGAATATTTTATGCCCCGCATTGTCAGACCAGAAGATGATGATAGTTTTGGTATCCAAAGGGCTTCTGGACTACCTATAGGTGGTAGCGGTGGTGGACAGGGTTTTGTCCCGGGGAAAAAGGTGAAAACTTGGCGGGCTTCTCCAGAAATTTTCCCCACCCAATTAACAAAGGAAACAGAACAGCTTTTAAAAGCGGCTGTGGAGGCGGCTGTAAAGGCTTACGGTGAACGTAGTTTACCAGAGTTGGAAGCAGAAGACAAAGTGGCTGTAGCGGCGGAAAAAGCCCCTACAGATGATGTGGTAATTCAGAAATTGCGGGCGGCCTACCAAGAGATTAAACGTGAATATGAGGAATTTACCAGCCGCGAACATGATCAAGTAGTAGCACGGGGGGGTTTACACGTTATTGGTACAGAACGTCACGAATCACGACGCATTGATAATCAGTTACGCGGACGGGCGGGAAGACAAGGCGACCCCGGAACTACAAGATTTTTCCTCAGTTTAGAAGATAACCTCTTACGCATATTTGGAGGCGATCGCGTTGCTGGATTGATGAATGCGTTTCAAGTCGAAGAAGATATGCCTATTGAGTCGGGTATGTTAACTCGCAGCTTAGAAGGGGCGCAGAAAAAGGTAGAAACCTATTACTACGATATCCGTAAACAGGTATTTGAGTATGACGAGGTGATGAATAACCAACGTCGGGCTATTTATGCGGAACGCCGTCGGGTCCTAGAAGGTGAAGACTTGAAGGAACAGGTGATCAAATACGCACACAAAACCATGGACGACATCGTTGATTATTACATTAACCCTGACCTACCTTCGGAAGAATGGGAATTGGAGAAGTTGGTGAGTAAGGTCAAAGAATTCGTCTACTTGCTGGCTGATATGCAGTCTAGCCAGTTGGAAGATATGGGAATTTTGGAAATTAAGGCCTTCCTCCATGAACAAGCGCGAATTGCTTATGATCTCAAAGAAGCGCAAATTGACCAAATTCAACCAGGATTAATGCGCCAAGCAGAACGCTTTTTTATTCTTCAACGCATTGACACCCTATGGCGGGAACATCTACAACAAATGGATGCGTTGCGTGAGTCCGTTGGCTTGCGTGGTTATGGACAAAAAGACCCGCTAATTGAATATAAGAGCGAGGGCTATGAGCTATTCTTGGATATGATGGTGAATATCCGCCGTGATGTGGTTTATTCTCTGTTTATGTTCCAGCCTCAAGCACAGCCTACTGTACAAGCTTCCCTGGAGGTTTAAGGGTTTTTTCTGGCTACGGACGCGGAAAATTCACTATTACTGTTTTCTGCGTCTTTTGTTTTATGGTCAGCAGGGGAGAAATGAACCACGAAGAAGCGAAGATCACGAAGGAAGGAGGGTTTAGGGAGAGATATTTTGCTTTGGTTCTAATCATCTAAAATTTTCTTATGACTCCCGCTACAGATGATTAACTGATATGATATCGCCTGGAAGGAAGCAAGTCAAAAAGGCATTGATCGCAAATTTACTGATAGCTAATTATGGTTGTTGTAGCAATTCTCGCGGCTGGAAAAGGAACAAGAATGAGATCTAATCTACCTAAGATTTTACATTCTTTGGCTGGAAAATCTTTGATAGAACGCGTTATTGAAAGTGCTGAACCTCTTTCACCTTCACGGAAATTACTGATTGTTGGTTATCAGTCTCAGGAAGTAAAAACGGCTATTGATTCAAATTATGGCGTGGAGTTTGTGGAACAAACTGTACAATTAGGTACGGGTCATGCTATCCAACAATTAATTCCCTATTTACAAGATTATACTGGAGATTTATTAATTTTAAATGGTGATGTCCCTTTGTTGCAAACTGAAACTCTGAAAGCTCTTTTACAAACTCACCAAGAAAATCATAATTCCTGTACTATTCTGACTGCACAATTGACAAGTCCTCAAGGTTATGGTAGGGTCTTTTGTGATCATGAAGGTGTCGTCCAAAAAATAATTGAGGATAAAGATTGTACTCCTCATCAAAGGGAAAATAATCGGGTAAATGCTGGTATTTATTGCTTTCGTTGGCCAGATTTAGCTCATATTTTACCACATCTGCAAGCCAATAATGCCCAAAAGGAATATTACCTCACTGATGCTGTCACTCAGGTGGGTAAGGTAATGGCAGTAGATGTTCAAGATTACCAAGAAATTTTGGGAATTAATGATAGGCTACAATTGGCAGCAGCTGATGATGTTCTTCAAAGACGTATCCGCTCTAAATGGTTGTTAGCAGGTGTGACTTTAATTAACCCGGATAGTATTACTATTGATGAAACTGTGGAATTACATCCAGATGTGATTATTGAACCTCAAACTCATTTGCGTGGAAAAACAGTAATTAAGTCTGGTAGTCGTATTGGACCTGGAAGTTTAATTGAAAATAGCAACTTGGGTGAAAATGTTACTGTTCTATATTCTGTAGTCACAGATAGTATTATTCAGGATAATACCCGCATTGGTCCCTATGCCCATTTACGCGGTCATGCTCATGTAGGTGTAGGTTGTAGAGTTGGTAACTTTGTCGAGTTGAAAAACACTAAACTGGGCGATTGCACTAATGTGTCACATCTCTCATATTTAGGTGATACGACCGCCGGAACTCAGGTAAATATCGGTGCGGGGACAATTACTGCTAATTATGACGGTGTGAATAAGCATAGAACAATTATCGGCGATCGCACCAAAACTGGTTCTAATAGTGTTTTAGTTGCACCTATTACTATAGGAAATGATGTCTACATTGCCGCAGGTTCAACGGTGACAGAAGATATCGCTGATGATGCCTTAGTAATTGCACGTAGTCGTCAGGTAGTCAAACCCGGTTGGAAAATGAAAACTCAAGATTGACATTTTTCTGTATGGTGCGTTGCGAACGCACCATAATGTTACAAATACCCTGAACTCTATTCTTCGGCACCTTGAATTTTTAGTAACAAAGCACCAATAGCCCAACCTACGAAGATGAGACTAAAAGGTAATATAGCTGCATTTAACATTTCACCGCTCATTTGCTGCAATTCTCCTTTGTGGATGATTAATTTATGTTTCCTGTTTGTCGGCTCAACTCAGTCTATCAGAACTATTTATTGAGTTAGACCTTTTTAATTATTCTAAACCAATTTGGGAACAGGGAACGGGGAACAGGGAACGGGGAACGGGGAACAGGGAACAGGGGACAGGGAACAGGGAATAGAAATATTCTTTTACAACAGACAACTGACCACTGACCACTGACAACAGACAACTGACCACTGACCACTGACCACTGACCACTGACAACTGACCACTGACAACTGACCACTGACAACTGACCACTGACAACTGACCACTGACAACTGACCACTGACCACTGACCACTGACAACTGACCACTGACAACTGACCACTGACCACTGACAACTGACCACTGACCACTGACCACTGACAACTGACCACTGAACAGGAAACAGTTGAGGAGGTAGAGTTATTACCCATTACCCATTACCAATTACCCAACATGACTAATGAAAATAAACGTCCAAGGTTAGCATTAACGCTAGGAGATCCGGCCGGTATCGGACCAGAAGTAATTTTGAAGGCTTTAGCAGATCCAAAATTGACTGAAAATGCTGATCTGGTGGTGATAGGAACTAAAGATATAATCACTATAACTTATGAAAATATCAGTATAAATAGTGAGAATGCGCCCTTGGCAAATCCCGCTGATTTGTCTATTATTGACTTACCTGCTGCTGATGAAATTGTCACGGGTGTGGGTAATGCGGCCAGTGGTGCGGCGAGTTTTGCTTATATGGAATATGCTATATCTCAAACTTTGGCGGGTGAATTTGATGGAATTGTCACAGGACCTATCGCTAAATCAGCCT
Source organism: Dolichospermum sp. (assembly GCA_046070105.1). Taxonomy (GTDB): domain Bacteria; phylum Cyanobacteriota; class Cyanobacteriia; order Cyanobacteriales; family Nostocaceae; genus Dolichospermum. Next base: position 20,667 of record JBJUHT010000215.1, on the reverse strand, counting down.
GGAAAGCCGCAGGTTATAATTATCCGGGACAAACGGAACTTTTAGCTGCTAAAGCCGGTTTTAATATCTCCAGTAACAAGTTTGGAATGTTATTTGTAGCACGCTCTCCCTTTACCGGTTGGACACTCCGTACCTTACTTGTTACCACACACATCCCCTTATGTCAAGTAGCCACTACATTAACACCGGAATTATTAACAAAAAAACTAGATTTGCTGATAGAGTCTTTAGAAGATGATTTTGGCATCAAAAATGCTAGAATTGCAATTTCCGGTTTAAATCCCCACAGTGGAGAAATGGGACAATTGGGAAGGGAAGAAATAGACTGGTTAATTCCTTGGTTGGAGTCAGAACGTCAAAAACACCGCGCCAAAAACTCCCTAATTCAGTTAGAAGGACCAATACCACCAGACACAATGTGGGTAAAACCTGGTCTGGCTTGGTATGGAAATGGTGAGGTCAAAAATCCCGCTGATGCCTATTTAGCACTTTATCACGACCAAGGTTTAATTCCTGTTAAATTAATGGCTTTTGATCGGGCTGTAAATACTACTATTGGTTTACCTTATGTACGAACTTCACCAGACCACGGAACAGCCTTTGATATTGCCAGAAAAGGTATTGCTGACGCAACAAGTATGAAAGCAGCAATCCAATTAGCAGTAGAATTAATTTTCAGAAAAAGGAAAATATTTTTCAGCCCCAGGTCTGTGGGATAAAAATTATGTTTAAATAAGCCTAAGATAAGCTGGTGACAAGGTTGGTGCAGATGAAATTACGGGAATTATTAGCGACTGTAGATGGAATTGAATCTCTTGTAAATATACCGGATATTGATATTCAGGGACTGAAAACTAATTCTCATGCTTGTACGACCGGAGATTTGTTTTTGGGAATGCCAGGTTCTAGAATAGATGGTGGAGAGTTCTGGCCAAGTGCTTTAGCTGCTGGTGCGGTAGCGGCCATTGTTTCCTCCGCAGCAATTCTGAAAATTCCCCCTACTTCAAACTCTATAGTCATTAGCAGTGATAATATGACTATAGCCTGCTCAAACATAGCCGCAGCTTTTTATGGTTATCCCGGACAAAAGCTCAAAATGGTTGGTGTCACCGGAACAAATGGGAAAACAACCACTACCCACTTAATTGAGTATTTTCTCACAAAATCTAGTTTACCAACAGCTTTAATCGGTACACTTTACACCCGTTGGCCTGGTTTTGAACAAACATCTATCAATACTACTCCCTTTGCTGTGGATTTACAACAACAATTAGCCAATGCTATCAATGCTGGTTGTGAAGTTGTGGTTATGGAAGTTAGTTCTCACGCTTTGGACCAAGGTAGAGTGTTAAATTGTGATTTTGAGGTTGCAGTCTTTACTAATCTCACTCAAGACCATTTAGATTATCATGGGAATATGGAAGACTATTTCGCTGCGAAAGCATCGTTATTTAGTCCAGATTATCTCCGGGGAAAAGCAATTATTAACGCTGATGATATCTACGGTCAACGCTTAATTGCGTCCACAAATGCTGACCAGGTTTGGAGTTATAGCGTTAACAATAATACCGCCAATTTTTGGATGAGTGATTTAAATTATCAGCCAAATGGTGTTAGTGGTATTTTACATACTCCTCAAGGAAATACAGCTTTTAGTTCCCCTTTAGTTGGTCAATATAATCTCGAAAATCTCTTGGCTGCGGTCGCTGCGGCTCTGCATTTGGGGTTAAATTTAGAAATAGTAAGAAATGCTATTCCTGAGTTTCCCGGCGTTCCTGGACGCATGGAACGGGTATTTAACCCACAACAAGATATTAGCGTAATTGTGGACTATGCCCATACTCCTGATAGTCTGGAAAATTTGCTCAAAGCTGCTCGGCCTTTTATTCCTGGTAAAATGATTTGTGTATTTGGTTGTGGTGGAGATAGAGATCGCACTAAACGTCCAAAAATGGGTAAAATAGCGGCGGAATTAGCTGATATAGTGGTAGTGACATCGGATAACCCCCGCACTGAAGATCCAGACAAGATATTAGAAGATATTTTAGCAGGTATTCCTAATACTGTACAACCAATAGTCATTAGCGATCGCGCCACTGCAATTCGTACCGCAATTCTCCAAGCTCAACCCGGAGATGGTGTACTATTAGCCGGTAAAGGTCACGAAGATTATCAAATTTTAGGTACAGAGAAAATCCACTTTGACGACAGAGAAGAAGCACAAAAAGCTTTACAGCAAAGAACAGGTAACAGGTAACAGGGAACAGGTTACAGGGAACAGGTTACAGGTTACAGGGAACAGGTTACAGGGAACAGGTTACAGGGAACAGGTTACAGGGAACAGGTTACAGGGAACAGGTTACAGGGAACAGGTTACAGGGAACAGGTTACAGGGAACAGGTTACAGGGGACAGTAGTACCAATTACCAATTACCAATTACCAATTACCAATTACCAATTACCCATTACCCATTACCAATTACCCATTACCCATTACCAATTACCAATTACCAATTACCAATTACCAATTACCAATTACCAATTACCCATTACCCATTACCAATTACCCATTACCCATTACCAATTACCCATTACCAATTACCCATTACCAATTACCCATTATCAATTAAATCATATCGGGGAATACTAACTTTAAATATTGTTCCCTGATTTAGTTTACTTTCTAGTGTAATTTTCCCTTGATGTTGGTCAACACATTTTTTGACTATTGCTAAACCTAAACCAGTCCCGGAAATATTACCAACGTTAGAACCACGATAAAAAGAACCAAATAAATTCACTTGATCTTCTTTAGGAATACCAATACCATAATCTTGAACGATAAAGATTATCTGCTGTGGAGTGATATTCAAACTGAAGTTAATTGTGCTACTCTCTGGGGAATATTTTATACCATTAGTCAGCAAATTTGTGAGAATTTGACGAATAATTTTGGTGTCAAATTCGGTCAAGAAGGTATCATCTAAAATTAACTCGTTGCTATTCAAAGAAAACTCTATAACATGACTGTAGCTAGTTCCTTGTATTTCTCTAATAAGACGACGACAAAAATCAATAATATTTAATCTTTGTGGTTTAAATTCTATTTTCTCGGTTTCAACACTATTAATCATTAGCACATCATCTAGTAGTTGAACAGTATATTTAATCGTTTTTTGGATTGTTTCTAAATGTCCCTGTTTTTTTTCGGCGCTTAGACGATCGCTAAAAGTTTGTAAAATTCCTGTAGAGGAAGAAATAATAGCTAATGGTGTGCGAAATTCATGGGAAACCATGGAAATAAACCGCGCTCGCATGGTGCTGATTTCCTTTTCTTGTGCGAGAGACTTTTGTAATTTATCAAATAAATCTGCTTGTTGAATAGCTATTGCTAATTGATTGGCTATTTGTTGCAATAATTCGGCTTCAGATTCTTCCCAAATACGTTTTTGACTACAAGCATGAACAACCAATACTCCCCAGAGTTTATTATGAGGATGATTTACCCAGCGCCCGTTTTCATTTTCTCCCAAATCCTGCAAAATAGGAGCAACAATTTTAGATTTAATATCCCCTTGTTGAGAATAATCTCTCAAGCAATCTGTCCAAATATCATTCATCACGTCGACAACAATACGTGGTTTTCCTTGCCAATAGTATTCTAAAACATCTGGTGACCATTTTTCATCTTCCCAATAACTATCTTTAAAAGCTTTATAACCACTAGAAACAGATTCTTCTACAATTTTACTTTTACCATCAGGAAATAGACGAAAAATAATCACCCTGTCTGCTTGGGTCAATTCCTGCACTTTAGCGGTAATAGTAGTTAAAATATTATTCAAATTCAAACTAGAACGAATTTCTTGGGTAATATCTTGGATGGCCTTTTGTCGTTGCAGTTGTAGGTAAATTTCAGCTTCAGCTTCCTTTCTAATTATTAATTCTGTTCGCAATAATTTAGATAATTTTTCCTCTGAATTTTTGCTGCCAGTAATATCAAGAATACTTCCAGCTACAAATACAATTTCACCCTGATCATCTAAAACTAATTGATTACGATCTGCAACCCAGATGTAACTACCATCTTTACGTCGCAGACGATATTCTGTGGACACAGGACTTTTGTGAGCTAGGTTTTTTTGAATCAAAGAATACAGTCTGTCTCGATCTTCTGGGTGAACTATCTCCAGAAATTCAGCTAAATTTCTCGGAAGTTCTGAATATGAATAACCCAAAATCTCCTCCATATTAGTTGTCCAAACAGGAGTATCATTAGGCCAATTATATTCATACATAATTTGTCCACTAGCTGTACTTGCTAATTCATAACGGTTTTTAAATACTTTCAATTCTAATAACTGTTGTTTAATTAATTCCTCTGCTTGTTGTCGTTGGTGGATTTCAATTTGTGTCTGTTGATAAATATTTGCCTGTTGAATAGCAATTGCCACTCGCAGTGACATTTGTTTTATCAATTCGATTTCTTCGGGTTCCCAATTGTGAGGAATATCGCGGTAACTTGCTAACATTAGTCCCCAGAGTTGATTTTCAACAACTAATGGAGACAATATTTTAGCGCGAATATCAAGCCCTTTTAACATTTGCTGATGACACTCAGTTATAGATTCAGTGTTAATGTCATTAATTACCCGAATTTGTCCTTGACGGTAAAGTTCCAGCCATTCTAGACTGACACAGGTATCATATACTTTTTGATTAATAACTGAATGTCCAGTAATTATCGCTTCAGCAATAACTTGACCACAAAAATCACCGCTGAATTTGTAAATAATCACGCGATCGCATTTTAATAATAATTGTATACCTATAACTGTTTGATTGAGAATTTCTTGTAAATCTAGAGATGAGTGAATTTGTGTGGCAATTTGATTAATTAACTCTTCCTGTTCTGCTTTTCTTTTCAGTTTAATAGTGCGCTCTTCTATTTGTTTTTCTAACTCAAGAGTACGATTTTCTAGCAGTTGTATTTTCTCTGTTTCTAGTTGTAATACTTTTTCTTGTAAAACTGCCGTTAGTTTATATAATTCCCACTGATTAAAAGCTTGTAAAATACTATTGTGCGTAACCATACCCACTAGTTCCCCTTTGCTTCCTGTCACTGCTAAACACTGAATAAATTGCTGTTCCATTATTTGCTGCACAGTCCACAGAGATTCATCAACAGTCACGCAGAAAACAGGTGTACTCATGACAGTTTCTGCTAAACAGGTCTCAAAATTTACCTTTAAAGCTTTAAGCTGTACAAGATCACGCTCTGTCACCATACCCAGAGGAATTGTTAAAGATGCTTGTGTTTCTACAATCATTACCGCACTGACTTGATTTTCTGCCATTAAGCGAGCGATCTCTAATATAGAAACATTAGCATCCGCACACAAGATATTGGTAGTCATCACCTCATGAACCAACCGCAAGCGCAACAAGTCCACAGTCCGAAGTATCTGTCGTAAACTTTCGTAAGTCAGCAGTCCCACCAGTTGATTTTCTTCATCAACCAGTGGTAAATGACGAATGCGGTGGTGTTGAAAGAGATTTAGGGCAAAAAAGAGGTCTGTAAATTTTGACTCTTGCAAGGTGATTACAGGATGACTGATGACATCACAGAGAGTTAAATTTTCCAGATCGGTCTGAGTGCTAACTCTTACCACATTTTGCTCAGTAAAGATGCCCACTGGACGATTATTTTCCACAATGAGGACACAACTGGAACAGTTTGGAAGTAAATGTTTTAAATGGTCATAGTTATTAGCGGTTTGGGGAATAGAACAAACGGCTGGTACGGCTGCTATTCCACTCATTTGCACTATAGCCTCTCCAACTGTTGTATCAGTAGTCGCTAGTAATGGGTCATAAATAATAGCTGACTTTAGTTCCGTTGCACTGATAGCATTTACAGGTATCAACATTCAAGTTTATCTATTTGACTTGTATAAATTAAAGTTAAGCTAATTTTGCAACAGCTTATTCGTTTTGATTTAGTCTAGGTTAGACAATTCCACAAATCAATGGTAGCACAGATGATGATGTTTAACTATATCTGTGATATATTTTTGTATATTTTTGTGATTTAAACCTCATTTCACTATACTTCATACAGATGGTTGTGATACGAGTATCCCTGCCCAAATTAATGTATATTCATAAACGTTCTAAGTAGCTTAACAGGTCTGCCATTTCCTGGACATTGGGCTGGAATTTTGGCATGGGGGGCGTTTCCCCGCTAATTACTTGATGAATTAGTCCATAGCGGGATTTGTATTTAGATATCTCATGTAGAGTTGGACCGACTAGTCCATTTGCTTCTAAACCATGACAGCCGGCGCAGTTGATTTGGAAAATCGCTTTTCCTTGTGCTGGGTTTCCCTCCAGGGAGAGAACACTTTTAACATAAGGGTCAGAGGCTTGCACTATTTCAATTCCCAACAGAACTAAAGGCAGGGTTATCAGTATCGCTATAGTCAAGATAACGATCTGTTGAATCAGATTTGCAGGTTTGATCAGATGGTTATCCAAAAGAGTTGCTTCTACAGTCTTCAAGTTTTCATTTCCTACACATAGCTTAAAATTTATTGCTTGTGTTCGCAAGTACATAAGATGATTTTTATATAGTATTTAGATTTAAAACTGTTATAGGCTGCGGGATTAATGCCAAATTTGGTAAAATCAAAAACAGGAAACGAATCTTTCAATAATCGCAACAAGGAGCTTGACAGTGGTTGAACCTTTATTATCAGGTATTGTGCTTGGTTTGGTTTTTGTAACTTTAAGTGGACTTTTTTACGCTGCTTATAGACAATATAAGCGTCCTACAGAATTAGGCGGCTGATATTGATTCAGGAGTCAGGGAAGAGGTCAGGAGTAGGAAGCGGGGAGCAGGGGAAATAATTACCCATTCCCAATTACTCATTACCAATTCCCTGCCCTTGATAAAATGTCAAAGCTGTGTTACCGTAGATTTTTTTACGGCAGATTTCCCAGTTGGGAATTGTCAGCGGTGTCCAATCTTGGTGACGATGTTCCACTGCTATTTCTCCTGAGGAATCTAAAAGCTGATACTGAGCGATAGCTTGTAATACTGGTTCATATAATCCACTAGCATAAGGTGGGTCAAAATATATTCTGTCAAATTTTTGACCTGATAATTTTTTTAACTGTTGGGTGACATTTCCTCGCAATAGCTGAAATTTCTGGTTAGGATTGGCTACCCGTTGCCAATTTTCTTGGATGATACCGCAAGCCAGACTTGACTGTTCAATGCCAATAACGACACTGGCTTCCCTACATAAAGCCTCAGCCCCCATTGCCCCGCTACCGGCGCACAAATCTAGCCACCGGCAACCAGTAATTCTCCCTTGCCAAATATTAAATAATGCTTCCCTGACTCGCGCACTCGTAGGTCTGGTATTTTCGCCTGGTAATGTCTTAATCAAACGATTTCCGTAAATTCTCAAACTCATGATGGATTTGGGATTTGGGATTGATTCCGGGGATAAATCCGGGGGTTTTGATGATCAACGGCCGATTTGTCATTAATCTTGAACTTATAGTTAGCAGCAGACGATGGTATCAGAGTTTAGTAACCAAAAACAAGAGCAACTTTGATTAAGCAAAAACTTTTTCGTGAACTTGAGCCACAAAATTAGATAATATTTGTAAGCCGACATTTGATGATTTTTCGGGATGGAATTGTACGGCCATAAGATTTTCATGAGCGATCGCTGCGGTAAAAGTTTGACTTCCATGGGTAACAGTAGCAGCACGAACCTGGGGATTTATAGGTTCAACATAATAAGAATGAACAAAATAAACCCAAGGTTCGGTGGGCAAATGTTCCCATAAAAGATTTTCTGGTTGCTGGAGTTGAAGTTGATTCCAACCTATATGGGGAATTGTCATTCCAGGTTCAGAACGAAAACGGTGGACTTTTCCAGGAACAATTCCTAGTCCTGGTAACGTGCCTTCGGCGCTGGATTCAAACAAAATTTGTAATCCTAAACAAATACCCAAAAACGGTTTACCAGAAGCGATCGCATCTTTAATAGGTTTTTCCAAACCGCGCGATCGCAAATGTTGTACTGCCGGATCAAATGCTCCCACACCTGGTAAAACTATAGCATCTGCTTTCGCCAACTCTTGAGAACAATAGGTAACTTGAGGAGTTGCACCAGCTTTTTCTAATCCTTTGCACACAGAGTGCAAATTTCCCATATCGTAATCAACAACTGCAATTACTGGCATTTAGTTGCTCCTTGTAAATTTATGAGGAAGGGCATTTATTTAATTATTCTAATTCTAAATAATATTTCTTATGCAGAAAAAAATACTATTAACTTCTTTTGAGATTTGGCCACGACTTGTTACTGGCACTAGTCAAAGTACCTTGACTCTCCTATGATTTAAATTGTCGGCAGTGTCTACAACTAGGAAGACCTATTAACCTGTGATAGTAGTGATACTTCCTTGTACAATGAAACAGGAATTTGTGATCTTTTTCATATTTAATTGGCATTATTGCCGATTTTGTTTTGATCATTAACAATTTGGGATTTCTGTGAAAGTATTAACCTCTTCCACAATTACTTAATATCATGTTGCCACTATTACTTTCTTTGGTTCTTGCACAAGCAAATTTGGTGACATCACCAGAAGAAATATTACAAGTACAATCAGTACGCCCTTTGCCAGGACAATTAGATTCAGTACCAGTATTTAACAGCAATAGTCCAGAATTGGTGTTAAAAGAAGGAATTTTACTTTCTACTTTTCCAGCAGCAGGAAAAAAAGTTACATCAGCCCATTTAAATTTTCCCTTCCGTGGTCCTTTTGATATTTTTGCCCATCATGTTACTAAAACTGAATTACTAGAAAATTTACCTTCTCTTTATTTGGGTATTATTTTACATAACCCTGGTTCTCAACCAGTGACAGTAAATATATTACAAGCCGCTAGTTATTTAAGTCAACCAGATGCCCCATTTCAGGAATTACCTTCTTTAGTTCCTAATGACTTAGGAACAGTGTTTGCCGGTCCAGGTAGTCGCGTTATGTCTGATATTTTGAGGGGTAGAAGACAGGATATTTTTCCCCCGCAAATTGTCATTCCCCCCGGTCAAAGTCAGATGTTACTCAATTTACCCATTCCTGTTCAGGGGTTAATACCACCCTTAAATGGTCGTTCTACATATCTGCGATTACGCAGTAATGGTAATATTTACGCTGCTAGTTTGGCGATGTTTGCCCGTAAAAATATTGATGGTAGTGAACGCGCACCTAATTTATCAGAATGGCAAAATTTACTAGATAATGGTGAATTATCCACTCCTAGAGATAAAATCCCTACTCCCATTACAGGCAATAATAAACCGGGAATTTACGGGCGTGTAGCTGGAGTGTCAAAAGGTTCTCAGTGGCGGGCTGATGTAGTAGATCAACCTAAAAGTAGGTATTTAACTATTCCTCAACCTGGTACGGGATTTTCCTACGGGTTGAGTACCTTACATGGAGGAACTTTCGGCACAAATCAAATTCAAACTGCACCTATGTTGGTTCGTTATCCTGATACAGCTTATTATGCCCATGGTAATTATGGTGTTCAGTATAGTCTGAGGTTGCCTTTATATAACAATACTCAAAATGAACAAACTGTAAGTGTGACAATTCAAACTCCTCTGAAAGAAAATCAGTTAAGTAAGTCAGGCATTCGCTTTCTTGAACCACCTCCTCGTCAAGTCTTTTTTCGGGGAACGGTGCGCTTACGTTATCAAGAACAGGGAACATGGAAAAATAAGTTTGTACATTTGGTTCAAAGGCGTGGTGAAATGGGAAAACCATTAGTAGTATTAAATATTAAACCAGAAAATACCTCTTTAATACAATTAGACTTTCTTTATCCACCAGATGCTTCTCCACCACAGGTTTTAACGGTATCAACTCAGATTAAATAGGATTTTCGGGAATTTTGCAATAAATTTCCCCATGAAGCACTTGAATTTTTTGTCAAAATGGATTATAAGAGTGAATTGTTGATGGCTGCAACTGCTATTGCGAAACAACTATCAAGTGAAATGGTGGATTTTATTTTAACTTGGGTCCTTTATTCATTCGGATGCTGAACATGAATACAAGCAGGATAGAATTAGGTAAAAAGTCGTTGAAAACGCATCAGGAAAGTATGCGAAAAACTTTATAACATCGCTTACAAGTAGCTATAAACCAAAGTGATGAAAACCTATTGCGTCAGTTAGAAGCAGAGATGCGGGAAAACAGTGAATGTCCTCAACCTTCTACTGTTAAGACTGATATCTTTGGTTTTATACGTAACATAGCAGCTAACAACCATGGAAAAACTGAAAGATAGCTAATTTACTATCTTTCCTGCTGCATGATGATAAATTAGGTCTGCACTGACATGAGTTGTAATGGGTAATTACTAATTACCCATTACCCATTACCCATTACCCAGCGCTCAAAATTTCATCATCTACAGAAAAATCAACTTCTAATTTATCTTGTCTGGTGACTAAATAATCATTTTCCCAAGAATCTTTTAAACCAGAAATTAAATCATATTCAGGTTGCCAATTTAATTCTATTTGTGCTTTATTTATGGATGTGAAGAAGTGCTGTACCCGCATAGGGAAAGATTTGCGTTTACCGAAATCAAACTTTTTAGGATCATAATGGACGATTTTAACATCATCGGCAGATTTACCAGCGGCCACAGCACAAGCACGAGCTAACCCGTCAAAAGTGACAAAGCGATCGCCTGAGATATTATAAATCTGTCCAATTGCTTTTTCATTGCCAATTACTCGTATCATCGCTTGAGCTAAGTCTAATACATGACCTAGCTGAGTCAAGTGCATACCATTACCAGGGATAGGAATGGGACGATTACGAGCAATTCTATCAAAAAACCAACTCTCCAAAGGATTATAATTTTGGGGACCGTAGATATAGGTAGGACGAATAGAAGTAAAGGGAATTCCTAATTGTTTGAGGTAAGCTTCCGTTTCATGTTTACCCTTATGACGACTTTTAGGATCTACTGTATCACCTTCCAAATGAGGCATTTGGTCAGATTTGAGGTACACCCCTGCTGAACTCATGTAAACAAAGTGTTTTACCCGTCCTTGATAGATTTCTGCCAGGGGTTGGGTATCCGCGAGTTCTCGTCCATTATTGTCAAAAACGACATCAAAGGTTTCTTGTGCTAACTTTTCTTGAAGTTGATTTGGGTCCGTGCGATTCCTACGGAGCGCTTCGCGGTCGCCTATAATTTGTCCTACTCCTGAAGGTGTGGGATGATTACCACGATTAAACAAAACCACCTCATGTCCGGCCTTTAGCAGTAATTGAGTCAAATACACACCAATAAACCGAGTACCACCAATAACCAAAATTCGCATAACTTCCTACCTCCTAAATAACCAAAAGTGGACTAGGTATGTGTCACCGTCATCTTTGCTTATCTTTGAGGTTATCAGGTTGTAGTATCATGATCGAACATTTTGAGAATTGTATCTCTGCTGTAACCTGAATATTTTGCCACTGCTGAAGAAATAAAATTTATAATGTTCTTTTTATTTGGTATTATCGTGAATAAGTCCCGGGAAAAATCAGTAGTGTGGAATAACACCTGATAAAATTAACCTAATTACTTCCTACCCATTCAATTTAGCTGTGTCTTTAGAATATGCTTTGGTTCATGAGTGGTTAACCCCTCAAGCTACAGGTGGTTCAGAATTGGTAGTTCAGGAAATATTAAATCATATTCATGCTGATTTGTATGCCCTGATTGATTTTGAGTCCAATAATCCCAAAAGTTATTTGTACAAACGTAAAATTGGCACAACGTTTTTACAAAAATTTCCCCAAGCGCGTCAAGGTGTACAAAAATACTTACCCTTATTACCCTTGGCCATTGAACAATTGGATTTACGAGAATATGAAGTTATATTATCTTCATCTCATGCGGTAGCTAAAGGAGTATTAACCACACCTAATCAACTGCATATCTGTTATTGCCATACTCCTATGCGTTATGCTTGGGATTTAACCTTTGATTATCTCAAACAAAGCAAATTAGGTAAAGGTACTATGGGCTGGATAACACGCTATATTTTACATCATTTGCGGCAATGGGACGTAATTAGCACCAACCGAGTTGATTATTTCATTGCTAACTCCCAGCACACAGCTAAAAGAATTTGGCGTTGTTATCGTCGGGAAGCAACCGTTATCTATCCACCAGTGAATATTGACCAATGTTTATTTTACCCAGAAAAAGAGGATTTTTATTTGATAGTTTCTCGATTAGTCAGTTATAAACAAGTTTCCTTGATTATTCAGGCTTTTAATTGCCTAAAAAAACCTTTGGTAGTTATTGGTACAGGTCCAGAAATGGACAAGTTGCGAGAAATAGCCCAACCACATATTCAAATTTTAGGATGGCAACCTGATCATATCGTCAAAAAATACATGGCACGTGCCAAGGCTTTTGTCTATGCCGCTTGCGAGGATTTTGGTATAGCCCTAGTTGAAGCCCAAGCTTGTGGAACTCCCGTAATTGCTTATGGTGCTGGTGGTGCGCTAGAAACAGTTAGAGATATTCGCACTGATGCTGACACAGGGACTGGTATATTATTTAAAATGCAAACAGTAGGAGCTTTAGTAGATGCCGTGGAACAATTTATAGACCATTGCCATTTGTATAATTATGAGTATATACAAAAACACGCTCATCAATTTTCTCGCCAGGTTTTTGCAGAACGTTATCTGGGTTTTGTCAATGAATGTCGTGAAAAAAGACTTTATCAAAAGTAAACACCAGCCTTTTTGTATTTGTTTTCTGGGAAGATAACAAATTTTCCCCAAAAATTACTGCCTTTTAGCTTTAAGATCAGGACTATATGTGGTGTGTGGATTATAAAGGAGTATGATGACTGCCCAGAGTTCACTCCTCTCCGACAAACGATACCCACGAAAGGATAACAGTACATCTATGGCTGTTTTATCAAAACGTGGTCAAAAAGTTAAACAGCTAAAGGTAAAATCTAGAGGTTTATCTTTTCAGGGTTTATACGGAGAGTTTTTAAAACGACTGTTTGATATAGTTTTCTCGCTGTCGGTCTTGATTTTGTTTTCTCCTATCTACATAATATTGGCCTTGTTGATAGCCCTAAGTTCAAAAGGTCCGGTTTTTTATGTTCAACAACGAGTAGGTAAAAATTACCGAAGCTTTAATTGTATCAAGTTTCGGACTATGGTCAACAATGCTGACGAAATGCTTGTGGAAATGATGGCAAAATCACCTAAGCTGCGAGAGGAATTTGAAAGCAATTTTAAACTGAAAACAGACCCCAGAATTACTAAAATTGGTCACTTTTTGCGAATTACCAGCTTAGATGAGTTTCCGCAATTTTGGAATGTTCTCAAAGGTGACATGAGTGTGGTTGGTCCACGTCCTTTAGTTGAGGAAGAATTACCAAAATATGGTGATTATATCAGTCATGTTTTAACAATTCGTCCTGGAATTACGGGTTTATGGCAAGTATCTGGACGTAATGATATTCCTTACCCCCGCCGGGTGCAAATAGACCTCCACTATGTCAATTTTAGGAGCTTTTGGTTGGATCTGTGGATTATCTTGAAAACAGTCAATGTTGTGATTATGCCCAAAGATAAAGGGGCTTACTAAGTAATTACGCTTGTTTGCTGTGGTGGGGCATGATCATGCCCCAAAAAAACTATTTTTTTGGTGATAGATTTTATTTATCCGCTACAATTTGTTGACGGTGATTTGATAAAAACTTCAGGTATGATCATGACACAACCAAAACGCGCTCTAATTACTGGTATTACTGGACAAGATGGTTCTTATTTAACTGAGCTTTTATTAGAAAAGGGTTATGAGGTACATGGTATTATTCGCCGTACTTCTACTTTTAACACAGACCGCATTGATCATATGTACGAAGATCCCCATGGTCAAGGAGTACGGTTATTTCTACATTATGGCGACTTGACAGACGGGTCAACATTAGGGCGCATTTTAGAAGAAGTCAAACCTGTAGAAATTTATAACTTAGGCGCCCAATCTCACGTTAGAGTTAGTTTTGATTCGCCTGAATATACAGTGGACTCTGTAGGCATGGGTACATTACGCTTATTAGAAGCTATCCGCGACTATCAACACCGTACCGGAATTGAAGTACGCTTCTATCAAGCCGGTTCTTCGGAAATGTATGGTTTAGTCCAAGCAGTCCCCCAAAGCGAAACTACACCCTTTTATCCCCGCAGTCCCTACGCTTGTGCTAAGGTATACGCCCATTGGCAAACAGTGAATTATCGTGAATCTTATAATTTGTTTGCTTGCAATGGTATTCTTTTTAATCATGAATCTCCCAGGAGAGGTGAAACCTTTGTTACCCGTAAAATTACTAGAGCAGTAGCTGGCATTGTGGCGGGTAAACAAAAAAATATCTTTATGGGTAATTTGGACTCCAAGCGAGATTGGGGATATGCGAAAGATTATGTAAAAGCTATGTGGTTAATATTACAACAAGAGCAGCCTGATGATTATGTGGTGGCGACAGGAGAAACCCATTCAGTGCGGGAATTTCTAGAGTTAGCCTTTGGTTATGTTAATCTAGACTGGCAAAATTACGTAGAGTTTGATGAACGTTATTTACGTCCTGCCGAAGTAGATTTATTAATTGGTGATCCGACTAAAGCCCAGCAAAAATTAGGTTGGCAACCATCAGTAACATTTCCAGAACTTGTGTCTCTTATGGTAGAAGCTGATTTACAAGCGGTGGGATGTACTTCCCCCAATGGTAATGGCTTAAAATACCCCCAAGATATTGCTACCACCCGTCAAGCATTAGGATCTCTGCACTTTTAATTCGTATCAAGGATAACAAGATGACTACCTTAGAATTAGAGAATAAACGGATTCTTGTCACCGGTGGGGCTGGTTTTCTCGGTCGTCAAGTCATAGATCAACTTTGTGAAAATGGCGCCGATTGTGATAAAATTACCGTGACGCGATCGCACGATTGTGATCTGCGAGTATGGGAAAATTGCCAACGGGCAGTAGACCAACAGGATATTATCATTCACCTAGCTGCCCATGTCGGCGGTATTGGTTTAAATAGAGAAAAACCCGGTGAGTTATTTTATGATAACTTGATGATGGGGACGCAGTTAATCCATGCGGCTTATCAACAGGGTACAGAAAAATTTGTTTGTGTAGGAACTATCTGCGCTTATCCTAAATTTACCCCTGTACCATTCAAAGAAGATGATATCTGGAATGGTTATCCAGAAGAAACTAACGCCCCCTATGGAATTGCCAAAAAAGCGCTGCTGGTACAATTGCAATCTTACCGTCAACAGTACGGATTTAATGGTATTTACCTCTTACCAGTAAACTTGTACGGACCTGAAGACAATTTTAACCCCAATAGTTCTCATGTCATTCCTGCTTTAATTCGCAAAGTGCAAGAAGCGCAAACCAGAGGAGAAAAACAACTTCCTGTTTGGGGTGACGGTTCTCCTACCCGTGAATTTTTGTATTCTACCGATGCAGCACGGGGTATAGTCATGGGAACTCAGTTTTATAATAATGCTGAACCCGTCAATTTAGGAACTGGTTACGAGATATCCATTAAAGACCTAATTACCTTAATTTGCGAATTAATGGAGTATGACGGGGAAATTGTTTGGGAAACCGACAAACCCAATGGTCAACCCCGTCGTTGTTTGGATACGGAAAGGGCAAAACAGGCTTTTGGTTTTACTGCTGAGGTAGAATTTAGAACAGGTTTAAAGAATACCATTGATTGGTGGCGGAAAAACGCCGGCTAAAGTAGTTTCTCTCGTTCCCAGTCTCCGACTCTAGTATACAAGAGAAGCCAGAGCCTTCTTAATTCATTCCCATACAGAGTATGGGAACGAGAGAATCTAAAATCTAAAATCCAAAATCTAAAATCCAAAATTGTATCGGCTTTGCAAAAAATAAATCCACAACTAAATAAAAAAGAACTCCGACAGACTCTCCTCCAAAAACGCCAGTCAATGACATTATTAGAATGGAGAGAAAAGAGCGCTCGCCTCACCACCAACATCCAAAACTCAGTTATATTTAATCAAGCAAAGACAATTCTGGCTTTTTTCAGCTTTCGTCAAGAACCTGATATTAGTTCACTATATACCAACACTAATAAACGTTGGGGTTTTCCCCGTTGTGTTGATAAGTCTCTAGTTTGGCATTTTTGGCAACCTCATGATACCATTCATACTGGTGCTTATGGAATCAAAGAACCTCATCACGAAGCACCAATAATAGAGATTGAGGAAGTAGATTTAATTCTTGTTCCCTGTGTGGGTTGTGATGTCCAAGGATACCGCTTAGGTTATGGTGGGGGATATTATGACCGTTTATTAAATTCACCCGGTTGGAAGACAAAAGCGACCATAGGAGTGGTTTTTGATTTTGCTTATTTATCTCAATTACCTGTTGATAGTTGGGATAAACCGTTACATAGGGTGATTACAGAAAATAAAGACTAAGTAATTATAGCAGTATTTGTAGGGTGTGTTAGGCAAAGCCGTAACGCACCATTAATCAAGTTTATGGTGCGGAAGATGGGTTATATGTGCAAAAATTAGCATAATTTTTCATTTGGTAAAATCGGAAATTTTCGATAAGATGAAAACATGATCTGGTTGGCGGGTTGAATTTACAATTATATTCAATTTATAATTATGCGTATTGAAGAACTACATTTACAAAATTTTCGAGGTTTTCGAGAACTTAAATTAACGCTTCCTCCTGATTTAGCTGTTTTCATTGGATCTAATGGTTCAGGTAAATCATCTATTTTAGATAGTATTGCTATAATTTTGTCGCAATTTGTATCTTTATTCAATAAAACATTTTCAAAATTTGATTTAACAGAAGATGATATTAACATCAAATCAGATACAGTTTATAATATTATTCATATTGTTACTGATACAGATACAATTACTGGTGAAAATACAAAACTTACCTGGAAAAATATCAATTCTTCTACAAACGATTTATGGAAATTATCTCAAATTGAAATAATACAGAATACTAATGATGTAGAAATCAATAATTATGCTTATAAAATTCTTGAAGATATTGATATATTTCCTCATTTAAGTCTACCAATATTAGTTTATTATCAAACAAATCGAATATCAATAAGTTCTGCATCTTTAAACGATTCTATTAAAGATACACAAGTAATTAATCAATTAGATGGATATAAAGAAGCATTTTCAGATAAAATAAACGATTTTAGAGATTTTTTATATTGGTTTAAAGAAGAAGAAGAATATGAAAATGAAGTTAGATTAAGACAAGATACCAACTTTAGAAATCCACGTCTTGAAATTATTAGAAAAGCATTAGAAACATTTTTAGAAGGTTTTCCTAATACCCAATTCTCAGATTTACACATAGTGCGCGTGAGTTCGAGTAGAGAAGGTGGTATTCGTCGTTTAAGTAAACCTTCGTTAGTTATTAAAAAAAATGGTGAAAACTTCAAACTAGATCAACTTTCGGACGGTGAAAAAACTTTATTGATGATAGTAGTTGATATTGCACGAAGGTTAGCAATTTTAAATCCTAGTATTACTAATCCTTGGGAACTGCTAGAAAAAGGAACAGGAATAATATTAATTGATGAAATAGATTTACATTTACATCCTCAATGGCAAAGAATTGTAATTCCTAGCTTTAGAAAAACATTTCCTCATTGTCAATTTATTGTTACTACTCATTCTCCTCAAGTTTTGAGTGGAGTAAACAGAGAAAACGTATTTATTTTAGAAGATTCAGAAATTGTAGAAACACCCCATACTTTTGGTAGAGACAGTAACTCAATTCTTTCTGAGGTTATGGGTGTAGAAAAAAGACCTGTGAAAATGCAGGAAAGAATAGACAAATGTTTTGAAATGATAGATAATGATAACTTAGAAGAAGCTAAACTAGAACTGCAAAAGTTATCTGAATCATTGGGAAATAATGATCCAGATATGATTCAAGCTTATACACTTATTGATTTTTTAAACAGGGTAGAATGAAACGCATTATCAAAGGTTCAGAACCTCCATGTCTTTTACAATATCGTCAGACACGGGACGCAAATTATGACGGATATCATCCCAAAGAACTTTTAAAAACGTCATTATTGAAAGAACAAGGTTATATTTGTTGTTACTGTATGCAACGAATATCTATACATAATATGGAAATTGAACATAACAAAGCTCAAAATAAGGATTGCTATCCACATTTATAACTAGACTATAAAAATCTAATAGCTTCTTGTTCAGGTAATAGAGGTAAAGGATTAAAAAATCTTCATTGTAATGGAAGAAAGGGATATTACGAAGGAAAGAAGATCATTTGTAAAATAACTCTTAATCCAGCAGATGCTAATAAAAATTGTGAAAACTATATCAAATATAGTTATACTGGAAAGATTTTTTCTGATGATGAAACTATCAATCATGAACTAAATGAAATTTTAAATCTTAATCATGAAATTCTTGTTAAAAATCGTAAAGAGACATTATTTAGTGTTATTAATGCTTTAAACAAAAAATTTCCTAATAAAACATGGTCAAAAGAAGCTTTAAAAAAGAAAGTTGAAGAAATGAGTAGTAAAGATGCAGAAGGTAAATATAGTCCATACTGTCAACATATTGTTTGGTATTTAAGCAAAAGATTAAATAACCCTTAAACCGTGTAATAAGTTACTCTCACATCATGATCAAATTTGATATCTTCTTGGCAACCATGCAGAAGTTTTCAGGGAGACTTATGAGTAGAATTAACGGATTTGTAGGTCGTCGTCACTTCTTAAAATTCGCAGGTTTAAGTACCTTGAGTATTGGTACTTTAACTGCTTGTAATCACATCATTACTAACCGCGCAGAAATCAAAATTCCCGAAAATAATCCTAATCCTAATCCAGTTAGTACAGAGGAAGCAAAGAGAAAATTAATAGAAGGTAATAGAAGATTTGTTAATCAAAATCGTCAATATCCTAATCAATCAAAAAGACGTTTACAATCACTATCTAAAAAACAGTATCCTTATGCGGCTATATTAGGATGTGCAGATTCTCGCGTACCTCCAGAAATCATTTTTGATCAAGGATTTGGAGATTTATTTGTTGTGCGCGTAGCTGGTAATATTGCTAGTGATGAAGCTATTGGTAGTTTAGAATATGCCACCACTGCTTTAGGAACACAACTAATAGTTGTTTTAGGTCATAAAGGATGTGGTGCGGTATCAGCAGCATTTGACAATCAACCAGATGATGGTAAAATAAGCTCTGTAGTTGATGATATTAGGCCAAGTTTATCTCCAAATTCCAGAATAAGACGTAATATTAATGATGTTAATGATGATCACAATCCTGTGATTAATAATATTGAATACCAAGCTAGGAAATTGCAAAATAACTCACCAATTATAGATAGATTAATCCGTGATGAGCGATTAAAAATTGTCCGTGCTTACTATGATATTAATACTGGTAAAGTTAGATTCTTAACCTGATATTTATTCCACTTTTTTATCTGTGTCCATCTGCGTTTATCTGCGTTTAAAATACCATGAATATTCAACTAACAACCAACCATATAGAAATTATCAAAAACCACGCCCAAAAAACCTACCCAAATGAGTGCTGTGGGTTAATTTTAGGTTATAAAAATAATGAATATAAAACTGTAGTAGAAATCATCCCCACAGAAAACGTCTGGAACACCGAAAAAGGTAATTTTACAGCAAACCTAGAAGAATATAGTACCAGAAAAAGATATGCCATATCTCCCCAAATCATGTTACAAATACAAAAAGAAGCCAGAAACCGCAATTTAGATATTATTGGTATTTTTCATTCCCATCCTGACTATTTTGCAATTCCTTCTGAATGGGATAGAATCTATGCTTGGACAGAATATTCTTATATAATTGTATCAATTATTCAGGGTAAAATTGGGGAATTAAATAGTTTCTATTTAGATGATCATCATCAATTTCAACAGGAAATTATAGAGGTTGTCTGAATCAATCAATTACCCATAAATGAAGCTACACTATGGTTGTTAGGAAAAGGGAGAACCCAAAACCAAGCAGTAGAAAAATTAGTGAACATTTCCCAGAAGGATGATCAATGGAATTACTTAGTGGCAATCTTAGCATCTTGTCCTAGAAATATAGAAGTCAAGAATGATATCAGCGGTGAGGATAGGGAGATGAGAAGGTTTAAAAGCGAGAAGACGGGAAGGACTGCGTTTAATAGCAGCGCGGTTTGGTAATTTAGATCAGGAATTATCTATCACTCCCTTCCCAGTCCCCAACGTGATATAATTCCCCCAGCCAAAAAAATAGAACTCATAAACTGAACCAAATTTGAGTTAACATTAATACTCTGAGATTCTGCATTTTCTTGCTATGCTAAATCCCAATCTGGATGAAATCCAGTTGACAAAAGACGACTACGAACGCTATTCCCGCCACTTAATTTTACCAGAGGTGGGCATGGAAGGGCAAAAACGCCTCAAAGCTGCCAGTGTATTATGTATCGGTAC
>JBJUHT010000214.1:0-2798 GCA_046070105.1 Dolichospermum sp. | reverse complement strand
TATACAAAAGATGATATAGATTCTAATTTATCATCTAATTCTACTGCAAAATCAACCTCTGAAAAATCAAAACCTGCATCACCGGGAGTACCTTTTAAATCTCCTGCTGTTGCTGCTTTACCTAATGCTTTAGAAATTGGTAGGTCACTCCGTCCATTAATGCGAAAAGTTCCATCGCGGATAAAATTTGTTTTAGATGAAGAAAATACTGCCCAACAAATAGCAGAAAATGATGTTTGGATACCAGTTTTAAAACCTGCGCGAGAACGCTGGTTGGATTTAGTGATAGTTGTTGAGGAAAATCGCGCTACTGTGGTTTGGGAAGAAACTATTCATGAGTTTCGTAAATTAATGGAAAGACATGGAGCTTTTAGAAATGTTTATACTTGGAATTTACGCACAAGTTCAGATGGTAAAAATAAACCCCAATTTTTTCACCAGCAGAGAAAAGCTACAAAAAAACAGCGTTCTCGCAGTTCTAAAGAACTATTAGAACCCAATGGTAGACGGTTAATATTATTAATTAGTGACTGTATTTCCTCTTTATGGTGGGATGGAGAAATACACAAATTATTAGCATTATGGTCTAAACAAGTTCCGGTGACAATTCTGCAATTATTACCGGAACAATTATGGGAACGTACTGTTTTAGATTTAGGTATTTCCGTTTGTTTAAGTGCTATTGAAGCTGGTTTACTTAATTCTAAATTGACTGTTCATGATTTCCCTATGTGGTTGGAAGAAAAACCCAATCAAGCGTTAAAGCTACCTATTGTGATTTTAGAACCTGAATCTTTAAAATATTGGGCAAAGGTAATTGCAGGTACAGGTAATATTGACACCGTGGGTATTGTATTTATGCCGAACTGGCAAGATTTAAAACCAAAATCAACAGATAAATTATCTAGTTTACAAACAACAAAAGATCCTGAATTATTAGTTAATAAATTTAATGATAGTGCTTCACCTTTAGCGAGAAGATTAGCAAATTTAATGTCTTCTGCTCCGGTAAGTATGCCTGTAATTCATCTGATTCAAGAAAAAATGTTGCCACTTCCAAGAAAGCCAATTATTTTGGCGGAAATCTTTATGAGTGGTTTGTTAGAACTGAAGTTAATTAGTAAAGAAAATCAGCCAGAAAAATGGCAATATGAATTTGTTGAGGGAGTGAGAGAAGTTTTATGGCGTTCTGTCAGATTAACGGAAATTGAAGCGGTGTTAGACGCTGTTTCTAAATATATCTGTCAAAAAGCTGGTATATCAATTAAAAGTTTTCCTGCATTGCTGTTTCCTGATTCTGGTTTGGATGAAAAGACAAAGGCAGAAATTTTCCCCTTTGCTTACATTAATCAACAAGTATTACGTCAGTTGGGGGGAGATTATGCTAAATTAGCAGAACAGTTACAACCACAATTGAAAAAAGATCAAGTTTCGGTTAATGAACATGAACCTCCTACATCTGTTGAAATTACAAATTTACCAGAAATAAAAACCTTTGAATTTGAATTTGCTACCATCACTATTACCGAAGATACAAACATCAAATTACAACCTTTTGATTTTGAAGTTGCCAAGATTGAATTTAAAAAATTAGGTCGCTTTAAAGAAAAAACAGAATTAAATATTAACAAGCAAAAAAAACAAGCCCGGCAATTTATAGAAAACTTAAGTGATGGTATTCAACTAGAAATGGTAGCCATCCCTGGGGGAACTTTTATAATGGGTTCACTAAAAGAAGAGGGAAGTACATACAATCAAAGGCCTCAACATCAAGTTACCATCAAACCCTTTTCAATGGGTAAATATCCCATCACCCAAGCACAATGGCAAGCAGTAGCGGCTTTACCCCAAGTCAACCAAGAACTAAAACCAAACCCATCTAGGTTTAAAGGAGCAAACCGCCCTGTAGAACAGGTTTCTTGGCATGATGCGGTGGAATTTTGTGCCAGACTATCAAATCATAGTCAAAGACCCTATAGACTGCCCAGTGAAGCCGAATGGGAATATGCCTGTCGTGCCGGAACTATCACACCATTTCATTTTGGTGAGACAATCACCACAGAATTAGCTAATTATGATGGTAACTATACTTATGGTGATGGAACTAAAGGAGTTGATTGTCAGCAAACCATTAATGTAGGTTCTTTCCCTCCTAACGCTTTTGGACTATACGATATGCACGGTAATGTGTGGGAATGGTGTCAGGATACTTGGCATGAAAATTACATAAACGCACCTGAAGATGGTAGCGATTGGATTAGTCAAGGTAATAGTAAGAGAGTGCTGCGCGGCGGTTCTTGGTACAACATTCCTGGTAATTGCCGTTCAGCCTCTCGTAATTATAATATTGCGGGCTTTGGCAACAACGGTAACGGTTTCCGTGTTGTGTGTGATGTGTGATTATACAAAATAACCTATTACAAAGGCGATCGCACTTATTTATTGGGTAGCGATCGCTTTTTATTTTCCTTGGTTTGAGCTAATTCTATACTGGAAATAAACACTTATCAGAGTCACAACCAGCCGGACCAGCTTCTAACATTTCTCCTAAGTCATACCTTCTCAATAACTTATAGAAATCATCAGTTTTACGTCTGCTTCTAACTTCACTAGACAGCCTGTCATAAGTGTCTTTATCTATTGGTTCAAAGGGCAATCTAGGGAATGTTTGGTTATCATCAAACCTTGCTAATAATGCAGCAGAAATATAGCCTTCATCTTTCAAGATATGCAGATATATTTTATATGCCAAAGATTCAATTTCATCAGAACGTAACTCTACAGTTGATGATGTATTA
>JBJUHT010000213.1:0-8750 GCA_046070105.1 Dolichospermum sp. | reverse complement strand
AGATTTTGCACAACTTCGAGCAATATTATCTTAATAATCCTTTTGGCGATCGCTGGTTACAAGTAGACCGAGCTAGTTATATTTTTGCCGATGATGAATACAATCGCAGCAACTTAAGCACTCCTATTTATAATCAGCGTGCAGTGGGACAAAGTAGCTCATTAGGAAACGCCTTGGTAAAATATGTAGAACTACTGGGGTCGGTTATTTCTGGTTGTGATAAAATGTTTTCCAATTCATGCTCGGTTTTCATCTCTAACCTCTCCTGCTTTTATAAAAATTTATTGAATGCTTTGCTTTTTTGTCAATTGGTCGAGTCAGACAAAGTTTCATTTTCTGTCCAGCGATGAAATTTAGGTGTCCCCTCCTTGGCAAGTTTTTCCCGTGCTTTATTCCACTGACGATCCCATTCTCGGGGATCTTGTAGTTCTGTTTCAGGATGTTGATAACTACGGGCAACAAAACCAGGGAAAAATTCCCTCACTTTCGGCTGATTAGTGGGATTATAACGACAGTCAAAACTCCATCTAACTTCTTGACTATAGTTAGGATAGGATGCGTGAATTGTCCGTTTATCCATGAATAAGACGCTACCCTGTTTAACCGGAACTGGTACGGGTTCTCCAGCAATTTTTAAGTATTCTGTTGGAATATAAGGTCTACCCTGATCTAAACGATGTAGTAGTAAACCTAAATGATGACTACCAGGCCAAACACATAAACAACCGTTTTCAACCGTTGCATCTTTCATAGGAAACCAGACAGTTAACATTTGTGTCTCATCCGCTTCTGGCAATAAACCAGCATTATCCTGATGAATTAAGGTTTTTCCTAATAGTAAGCGCCCCATACTATCGTGAGGGGTTAAATGTTCTGGGGGTTTAATGCGTGTATACAGAATAGGAGCCGCGTAAATTTCCCCACCAATAATGCATTCTATGGCATCTAATAGGCGTTTGTGTCGTAAAGCTCGAAACACCGCAGCACCTGCCCAATAGGGGGTATTTTCCCTAAGACCTTCTACTGGCAAAGAAGGGTTAAAATATTGACCATGTACCTTACCGCTATCTTGATAAATGGCGATCAAACGTTGCTCAAAAGGCAAATCCGCATACAAAGATTTAATTTGACCTTGGGCGTAAAGTTCTTGAGCTAGACGCTCTAAAACCCCTAAATACTCTTCAATAATTGGTGATAGATCGGTTTCGGAATCAAAAATATTATCAATGACCAAATAACCGCGATCGCTAAATTCTGCCACTTGTTCTTGGGTTAATAATGTCATGATTTTTGTTTAAGGTAATTTACCACCATGATCACACCAGTGTCTTATCGCCTCATCTGGTAACATTTCCTTATGGATTAGATCCCACCGTTTTTCTTGTTCAGGACTAAACAAATCCCCATAAGAGCCTACTTTTCCCTTACGAATCATTCCCCCCTTATTAATAATAGGAATATGCAAAGGAATTACTCGCGGCTCAAACTTTTGAGAATTTTCCTGCATCCACTTAAAGCCGCATCTTTCTATAATACCAGGCCATTGTTCCAATGATATTTCCAAATTAAGAAAACTAGCAATCTTTTCGAGATTTCCCTCAAGATCAGCCTTAAGATCACTATAATGGATAAAAAGCACATTTTCACAATGACGATAAGGCAACCAAGCATTCACACAGTTCCAATAAGAACGCCATTGCCCCAAATAGCAGTCCAAAAAAATATCAAAGGAAGGAAACAGAAAGGGTCGGCCTCCCCAAAGTTCTCTAAACTCTTCTGTGGTATTATTGCGATAATAATAAAAAGAAACTAAAGAATCTTTCCCATTCCGCACCGGAATAATATATTTAACCTCTCTTTCAAAGGGCAATTTAGAGGGGGATGCATGAGTTTTAATAGCCCGGAAAGAGTATTTTTTAAATACGCCATTTTGCCATTTTTCTAGTCTTTCTAGATCTTCTTGCCCTGGGTATTCTACAAATTCTGGACGAGGACATTCCTCATTAATATCCTCAAAGTTAGCATCTCCACCCGTACGGAGTTGATGGACAATATTCTGCATCCAAGTTGTGCCTTGTTTAGCAGCAGATGAGATGACAACATCACCATCTTTCCAATCAAATAAATCGAAAATAGTAGAAGACCAAGCTGGCGGCAGATACTTTTCACAATTGTGGTCAGTCATAGTCATTGAATTAATTTAAACTAAATTTTGCTTTTTGTCAGTAAATTTTCGGTAAATTGTAAGGTTTGAAGTTCTAGATATCTTCCTCCTTTAGTAATTAGTTCAGTATGAGTTCCCATTTCTACAATTTTCCCTCCTTCTAAAACTACAATTAAATCAGCATTTTGAATCGTAGAAAGTCGGTGAGCAATTACTAAGCTAGTACGTCCTTTTAATAGCTCAGTTAAAGACTCTTGAATCAGTTTTTCTGACTCAGTATCGAGAGCAGAAGTAGCTTCATCAAGAATAACAAAATGGGGATTTTTTACCAGAACACGAGCAATAGCTAAACGCTGTCGCTGACCTCCTGATAACTTTACTCCTCTTTCACCCACAATAGAATTATATCCATTAGGAAAACTGATATACTGTGATTAGAGCATAAATGTTGATCTATTCCAACACCTTAAAGCTACGGAAAAGTATATAAAACCCATTTCACAGTCTGTATTGTCTCTGTGATTACCTCATCACCCCAAAGTTGTTTCATTATGGGGATTAAATTGTTAATTTCTTCCAATAAAGATTGACGATTATAAGAATATGAAGAGATTCTTGCTCTCCATAGATAATAGAAATACTCTGCATAATTACCTGCTATTTCAGGAACAATGGAGCTACAAAGCAACGCACGTTTTTCCTGTGAAATTCCTTCCATAGATGCAACTGCTTCCAGAGTTCTTAAGATTAAGTTTTCAGGTAAAACACGGGCTAAAATTTTAAGAACTTCTGTTTTTATATATTGTTCTTTTATGCCCAAAGCAATGTCAAGAGCCTCTGATTTGAAAGTTTCTGGTAAGCGTGGGGCAATTTTTTCATAGGCTACTTGTTCTCGTCCATTTTTAGAAAATACCTTCAAAGTTCTAATCATTAGCTTTTCTGGAACATATTCTGCAAAAGCTCCAAAATTAAGTTTCATTATAAAGTTTTTCTTCTCTGAATCATCAGTAAAATTTCTCTGTTCTAAATCATCAAGAAGCTGTTCAAACAGATTGCTAGACAGATAGGGTAATACTATCCCTGTATTAATTACGGCTTTGTTATCTTTGTTGAGTAAGGTTAACTCTAAAACTTTTGGAAGTAATTGCTGACGAACAGAATTTGATAAATAGGGTAATAATTTTTCCAAAATTCGCTCTTTGCTGTATAAATCTGAGATATCATTAACGATATCAAAAATATGATTTATTAGCTGACTGCTCTGCTCATAAGGGACAAGTTCTACCAAAGCAAGAGCGCGTTTAACCCTATCCTCAATACCTAACGCAATTTCTAACATTTCTTGACGCAGACTAGGAGAAAATGATAAGAATTCAGTCAGAGCTTTGACTTTTTCAGAAACGTTTTCAATTAAGCGAACATCTTGAACAGCTTCACTCCAAACATCAGGGGCAAAGTTGGCAATTTTTCTCAGTAGCTTTGCCCTAAACTTAGGCTTCTTAAATGAGCGAACAATCAATAAAATTTCTGTGAGATATTTGGGTAATATTTGACCCTTTAAAGAAATAATAACTTCGTTCAAAGCTTGGCATTTATAATATTCATCATGGATTTTATCAATCTCATTTAAGAAAAGAGGAAATAAATCAATCGGTAGATGAGGACACAATAAACAAATAGCTTCTTGTTTATCTGAATCTTCATAAAGAGTAGAAAATAAATCAAAAATCTCAGGCGTAAATTCTTGTGGCGCATGAACAATCAAATTTTTGATAACAGTTAAAAAAGCTAAGTGATCGTCATTTATAGCTCTTGCTGTAACCAATATCTCATCTAAAAGGTCAGCACTAGCTACAGGTATTAGTTTATCTAAATTTGGATTGCGCCAAACTTTTTCTTTTTGTGTTTTAACACATTCTAAGGCTTCAGGAACTAAATGGGTAAAGTTTAAAGCTAATTCTACTAAGTGTTCAGTTTTATCTTTGTGGTAAGTAATTGCACGAATCTCGTTTAAGGCTTGATTTAATAACTCTTGATTGTCAGGATAAGCGATCGCCAAGTCTTTCAAACTACTGGCAATACTGCTATCATGATTTAATACATCAGGTAAAATTTCAGGGTATCGTTTAGCCACTATTTTTAAAGTTAGACCTTTAATGCTTATTTCATCTATACTATTGGCAACTTCCCTTGTCTTTTCTTGTAGTTCATCAGGTAGAAGATGAGCAATTTCTGCAAAAACATAGTAGATCCAAAATTTATTAGGAAATACCTTAATAACATCCAATAATTCAAACCATACTTCTACAGGTAAAACTGAAATTTTAAGGATATACTTGAAAAATTCAGAAATTCTGGAAAAGGTTTCATATCCTTCTAGAATTTCTTCTTCTACACTATTTACTCTAGGGAGACGAAGAAATAATTCTAATATCTCAGGTAAAGTATCAACAGGAATAAGATGACGAATTGCCCATGAAACTAGCAAACTTTCTCCAGCTTCAATGTCGTTACTAACTTTTAAATAATCTAGAAGTAACTCTTTTGGTAAGTAAGAACCTATCTGTATAAGTGCCTTGGCTTTGTACTTAATATCTGGAATCAATGAAACCATAGACAATGCTTGAGCAAAAATATTAAACCGTTCTTCTGGTTTTCTATTGAAAATCTCAATAGATAAGGTATTGAGCATCTGAGAAACTAAGTAAATATCATAAACATTCTCTTGGTCAAAATCTTGGTCAAAATCAATTTTGCCAACCAATACATTGTAAATTTCAGTAATAAATTCAGGAAAAAAGACATCATCAACATAGGGCAGAACTTTTTCAATACTCTCAATTTGTAGCGATAAATCTGGCAATTCTTTAATTACTCTTAGGATTTTATCAATTACAATAAGACTTTTAGTAACAACAGAAGCAATTTTTTCCAAAGCACTTACACGCTCTAATTCTTCTTCAATATTGTCAACTTTTTCTAAGGCAGAAAGTAAAATATCATCAGAATCAGGAATCGCTTTAGCTATTCTAGTCAACCCTATGACCTGATCATCTAAGTCATTGATTAAAGAAATACTATCCAAGCATAATTGTTTTAATCGTTGATTCTCAGGGAAGTGAGTCAGCAGTTCAATAATAGCCCATACTTTTGAGTTACTGTCAATTGATTCTGCTAACTTTAATACTCTTGGCAATAACTTTTCTGGATAATAAGGAGTAATTTTTGCTACGATTTCAAATTCTTGATCATCATTACGTCGTTGAGATATGTAGGTAAGACATTGATCTACGTTCCAATGCTTATTCTTGGCTAAGAATACCAGTAATTCATCGGAGTAGTCATTGGCAAAAGTCCTAAAAGAAGACGTAATTAGGGCGTAACGAAGTTGAAGAGCAATTGCTTTTGGCTTTGATAGATACTCACCGTTAATATATTCCTTTTCTGCTTCCTCCCAAGCTGCTATTATATTTTCTAAAAAACTATCTTTTCTATCTTTTTCTAAAAAACTATTTGCACAAACAGCAGACTCTACAGCAGACTCCAAAGCTTCTAGGTAAGCGTGCTGTCCTTTTTCGGTTGTTAATGAAAGGATTTCATGAAGTTCCTGTTTATATGGCGTTTTTATAAAATGGAAAGCTAACTTTACCAATTGACATAGATCAAATTCAGCCAAAGGATTGTTTTGAGGAACTATCATGCTTTCCTCCTATGGAGTTTATTTAACATATTTTCAACAATAAGCATATTTGCTTGTGTATCAAAACTTGTTATATCGTCAAAGTGTAATTTTCTTTTTAAGAAATCATAAAAGCTTCGATGATAAATACGATAGTGCTGTTTATTGTTTTCTATTATTTCATTAAAACAATTACGCCACAGGTTAATAATTTCTGATACTGTATTGGTTGGAAATTTACTAATTTCCGCAATGTATGAGATAGAAGCAGGTGTGTGGAGAGCAGCGATAATTCTGATAACCTTTTCATCTATTTCTTTGAATCTATCTTTATAAGATCTTTCCATAAAATCCCAAAGCTTACTGTAATATCCATTCAGTCCTTGCGGCAAATCATGAATGCTATCCTTAATATCTTCTGATAGTTTTTGCTCTTTAATATCTGTCATCACATAGAATAAATACATGAAATTGCCTTCACTTTTTTCAGTGATCTTTTCGACAAAATCACCATCGCTAACCTGCCATTTTTCGATCTGTTGCTTTACACCATAATC
The DNA here is from genome assembly GCA_046070105.1 of Dolichospermum sp. GTDB lineage: Bacteria > Cyanobacteriota > Cyanobacteriia > Cyanobacteriales > Nostocaceae > Dolichospermum. The sequence continues at coordinate 2,350 of JBJUHT010000213.1, read as the reverse complement.
ATTTAAGTAATTCTTGACATATCGCCGAACATCGTTGAGATTATCTTTATCATCATCTTTGACATCTATTCGTTTATTATTATTCACATAGAAATGCTGATCGTCTGCTTCACGGGAAGTAACAATGAAAAACACACCTTGAGGTAAGGCTTTAGGTAAACCAAGAATATTAAGCTCCCCATCTAACGGACTTCTCTTTGCTTCATCTAAAGCATCCACTAAAATAACTACTGTGTTATCTTTCACTTTTTCTATTGCTTGTGGCAATAGCTCTTCATCCATAAATTTTCTGTAAGTCAGTATTCTTTGATCTGGTTCACATTCAGGCAACTTTGAATAAGATAATCCATATTTAATAATCAGTTGAGAACAAATACTAGCCAAAAAACTTTCGTTTGAATCAATTACTTCGGTGACAAAATGATGAATCCATCCTCTCTGTCTCACTAAATTTGCCATCAATGCTGTTTTACCAATACCAGGCTCACCTTTAAGAATAATATAGCCTGAAGGAAAACTCCCATCTTTCAAATATTCGTCAATTTGATCATAGATATACGCCCTGCCGACAAATTCCCTTGTCTTGTCATCAACAATATTTTTGAAAATCTGTCTAGGAATATGTTGTTCAATTTGATTAAATTCTCCTTCTGGGTTATGAGGATTAACGAGATTTTGCAGTCTATTCCATTCGTCTGGATCAACAATCTCGGTAACATCTACTTTCAAGAAGTTACAAATTTTTTTGACATAGTAGCTCTCAATTGGTTTACCACCAAAAAATTCTCTTATCTTTTTTTCGTTAATGCCTTTGATTTTAGCAGCCATGTCTATAAAATTAATTTCCCTATCTTCATTACTAGGATTGGGAATGTCACTCTTCAGTTCTTTCAATCGTGTTAGATTCCTTGCTGCAATTTTGCACATAGTTGATTGTTGCTCCTTTTAAGAAAATTACTACACAAACTTGATTTTACGGATCTCCTGACTTTTGAGTTAAAAAGTATAGCAGAATACAGTTTAGTGGCAATAGAGTTGCCTGAACCCTCATAGTAAGGGGTATAAGCATGGCTTGTCGCCCTACACTCATAAAAGTCGAATTAACTCACCAGACTGTGGACTGAGAGTCAGTCAATAAATATTTTACAAAATTTTCCTGTTAGCATAGCACAATTCTGGGCTACCAAACCAAAAGTAAGGCGAAACAAAATGAGCTTCTGGATCGGCTGATTGCAGTCTAGTGTCCTTGCTGTGTAGGATTTTTACTTTAAGTTAATACCAAATTCTGCAAGGTGACTTTCCCCGCAACCCCTGTTCCTGTCTGCCCAAATCGTCACTGACAGATAATGAGTCCGAAATATCCGAAATATCCGTCCGAAATATCCTCGAAAATCACTAGAACCATGTGTCAATATTGCGTCATGGAAACAGAAACAATTCCTACTAACTACTAAGAGGAAAGTAATTATGCCTGGTACTGGAATGATTGATGCGTTTGAACGCTCTCAGAATCCCTCGAACAACAGCAGCTCATCCATGAGTGCTAATAACACTTCAAAAAGCTCTAACGACGGTCAAAAACCTACTACTATCGAACGAGTTGGCAAAGCTATTGCCCAAACCGTGACTTTTGTTCCTGCTGTCGCTATTGCAATTGCTGGTGATGTCGATAAAGCCGAACGATTCTTGCAAACATCAGGTGAAGTGGGAAAAAAAGTTGCCAAGACAGCTGAAGATGTTGCCAAGTCACCCGCAGGTAAAGCCACATTAGGTACTCTTGCCGCTCTTGGAGGAGCCTCAGCAACGGTTAAATTGGCCAATGACCTCAAAAATGAGGTTAATAAGAACTAATTTATTGTGAATTGTCTTTCTGAGTCAGGGGTTTAGCTTGTTTTGAACCCCTTACTTTTCCAAAATCTACCTAAACAAAAGGAGTTGTTCATATGCCAGACCCTATTACTATTGGTATTACTGTAGTCAGGCTAGCCGCTGCCGCTTATGGTGCCGTTGAGGGAGCTGCAAACGCAATCGAAGGTTTTCAGGAGTTATCTAATAATAACACTTCTTCGAGTGATACAAGTAATAATTCGACTAATAACACCTCTTCGAGTAATACTAGTAATAATTAGTCGGCTTTTGACCTTGAGCATTAATTAAAGCGTCCTTTCCCCAGACATTGAAGGAAACAGCGATCGCCATAGGCTAGTACGCGATCGCTTTCATAAATATGGAGTTATGGTGATAAAAAAAATCTTAAAAAATCAACATTGTATATTGTTATGTTAATTCAATATTTTTTATCCCTGCTCTAAATTCCCGCAGCGCTTGAGCATGATTTTCTATATTAATA
>JBJUHT010000212.1:0-7409 GCA_046070105.1 Dolichospermum sp. | reverse complement strand
AAAAATCCAAAGGTTGTAGAGTGTAAAAAGTATCTAGATGCGTTAAAAAAGCGATGTGAATCAATGAATCATTTATCTAGCTTGAAATTATTGTTAGATATATGGGACAGCATAGAAACTTTGTAAGCAGTAACCAAATTTAGCTACATGAAAGTGAATCTCCCATTGATTACTGCGCTCAAAAACACAATGAGAGAATACCTGTATGAATTAAATCAAAAACCCACAGCCTGATCAAAACGGATTTGTTCTAAACTGCGATCGCCATAAACTCCTTCAATCTGCTGACGACAGCAATAAATCGCAAAATCGTTTACATCCTCTGCTTCAACACCATACATTTCTGTAAAGGTTTCCGCTTCTACACGACAAAACCGAGGACGGTGAGGATAAATTTTACATTCCCTTGTACCATGATCATAATTTACACACCATCCCCCTTCCCCTATCATACTGAGATAAAGTTCTAAATCCGGTGGTGAAAGATACTCTTCTAAATCTGGACGATCCGCTGGTGTTAAGTTACAGCAAGCCCCACACTGAGATATACATTGCCAAGTAGCCATATTTTTAACCTTCTGCTATTGCTGCTATTTTACTTTTTTATGACTTTTTCTATAATTTTGTGAACTAAATTAAATTTTAGATCCCCTGAACAGATATGATAAACTACGGGTTCGGCTATGAAATTATTAAATCTTTTTAAACCATTAAATCATGGGGAGGAAAAAATGGACATTTTAGCTAACATCAATTGGGAAGTTGTCTTACAGTTAACTTGCGTGGGATTAATTGTGATTTCAGGTCCTATAGTCATCTTTGTCCTAGCATTTCGCAACGGCAACCTGTAAATTAGTTAATGGGTAATAAGCAAGAGTTTATCTAATTACCATTACCCATTAATAATAATCGGGGTTAAATCCCCGTTTAAAACAATTTTTAATCTTCAACTCATGACACAGGTTGATAAAGCCTGCATTGCATTTTCAATAATTCCCTCATATATAGGTTGAGATAAGTTTACCTGTTCAGCATTTTCGCGGTTGAAACCTAACAGACCAAATTTATCATCTGGCCGCATCACTAAAACCTTACCTTCGGAATTTTTCACCCTTAATTCTTTACCCATACCATTGTCATAAATTCCACAAGTATATTGACGCTGTTGATATTCAAAACTCACCGCTGATAAATTTGATGAATTAGTGAAAAGTTTGAGAATATGATTTGGGAGTTTTGCACCAATTAACTCAATTTCAATATTAACTTTACCATTAAAGTTATTTTCCCGCAATTTGTAAGCAATATCTAATCTTGAAGGTAAAGGAAAATAATCACCCCAGCGCCATGCTATTCCTTTAATTTTCACCAAGCTATTATCAATATTTTGAACTACAGTTAATTTAATATGACCCTTACCAACGATTTTTTGTTCAATGACTTGAACATTAGGAGTCCAAAATATAGGGTCTGAATTATCAATACCACAGGGATGAAGAATATTTAATTGTTGAAAAAGATCCTCATTATTAATGTCGTGAAGATTCACTTGAGTATCAATTTTCAAAAGAGGTTTAAGATGTTGAATTTCTAAACAGTTATTTGCAAATTCCGACAACCGTAATCGAAATTCTGGTAAATTTTCCGCTGGTAAAGAAAATCCTCCCGCAGCTTTGTGTCCACCAAATTTACTTAATAAATCCCGACAACTATCTAAAGCTGCAAATACGTGAAATTCGGGGATTCCTCGTGCTGAACCGCGAATTAGGCTGTGATTTTCATAAGTACCAATAAACACCGGAACACCATAACGTTCTAATAAACGAGAAGCCACAATACCAATGACACCATGATGCCAATTATCTTTAATAATAACTAATACGCGGTCGTCTTGTAAAGAGTTTATATATAAATCCTCAACAATAGAAATAGCTTCTTGTTCAATTTCTTCACATATTTGCTGACGTTGAGTATTAGTTTGTTCACACTGAATAGCTTTAGCTAATGCGATACTAAAATCATCAGTTGTCAATAAATCAATGACAACTTGTGGATCACCAATTCTACCTATAGCATTAATTCGCGGACCTAATCGAAAACCAATATCTTCCGGTTTTAAAGATTTAGAATTTTGGTTTTTTTCTCCTTCACTAGCTTGCACTCCTGCAACTTGAATTAACGCTTGTATTCCTGGTAAATTAGATTTTGGTAATAACTTTAAACCCCGTTTTACCCAGCGACGATTTACACCAGTTAAAGGGGCTAAATCAGCAATAGTTCCCAAAGTAAATAAAGCTAAAAGTGGTTGAACTAAACCTTTAATTTGACCTAACTGTTGTGCTAAACAAACTGCTAAAATATAAGCCACACCCACACCAGCCACACCCCGATAGAGAGAAGATTCAGCTATTAGTTTTGGGTTGAGAATTGCATTAGCTGGAGGTAATTTTTCTGGAATATCATGATGATCTGTGATAATAACTTTTAAACCTAATTCTCTGGCTTTGGTAATAGGTTCAACAGCAGAAATTCCATTATCTACAGTTAGAATTAGTTTGACACCTTCATTATAAAATTCTTGGACAATACGGTTATTAATCCCATAACCATCGTGCATTCGACTAGGAATAGCATAATCAATATCAGCACCCAAAGCCCTAAGACTTCTTAATAGTAATGCAGTGCTGGTCATACCATCTGCATCATAGTCACCACAAATAGCTATTTTATCATGATTGGCGATCGCTATTTCTAATAATTCCACACTAGCAGCTAAATCGGGAAATTCTACCAGGGGAGAAGGTAAAATCAGAGATTCGGGTTCTAAAAATATCTTTGCATTTTCTGGAGTTTCCATGCCCCGATTAATTAATAATTGGCCGATAATGGGGGAAATATTCGTTAAATTTGCCAGTTTTTCGGCTAATTCTGGATTTAATGCTGCAATTTGCCAGCGTTGATTAGGTAAGCGTTTGGTAGATTGATGATTAGTCATTGGTCATTTTGGTTAAGTAAACTAGACCTATATTTTTTTAGATTTTATCAAATTATGTCACTTTCATCACTGATTATTGATTTGATATTTTTACTTTCATCTATATTTGTGTTTTTAAATACTATATAAATCATTTTTTTAGATATAAAATATGTTTCTCAACAGTCTATAACAACAGATAAATATTTTAAATCATTGTGTAGCTACCGTTGCAAAAACAACTCTCACAAGTATTTTTTGACCATGTTAGGTGGAGATAATGACTTACAATTCAGAAGAAATGCAGCAAATTCTCGAAGTAGCTTTTAAACGTAAGCAACAAGGAGAATATACAAGAGAGCAAATAATAGAAATAGCCTCAGAATTAGGTGTTTCTTCAGAATCTTTGCAAGCAGCGGAACAAGAATGGTTAAAAAATGACGTAAAAGTGAAAAAAGAACAAATGTCTCATAGTCAACAACGAAAAGAATTTAAATCACACCTATTTGCTTTTATGGCAATTAATGGTTTTTTAGTGTTATTAAATTTAGTAGTTAGTCCCGGATATTTTTGGGCAATTTATCCCATGTTAGGATGGGGTTTAGGTCTATTACTCCATGGACTTAAGGTTTATACAAGTAATTCCTAAAACATAACCCCGACTTTTGCAAAAAGTTGGGGTTATTCAGACTGATGCCGTAATTTTTAAAATAGAGTTTTCAAAAAACATAATTTATGTTACAATCAAATAGCAGTCGAAAATTAATCAGTAAATAACTCAAGACCACAAATGCTATCAAGTTCCAGAAAATTTATCAAAACTTGTAAAAATTATTATAAGTGTTATTTCTGGATAACAAATAATTATGAAAATATTCACTATTGGACACTCAAATCATACAATTGAAACATTTATTGAACTGTTACATCAACATCAAGTAACAGCCTTAGCTGACGTGCGTTCTAGTCCCTATAGTCGCCGATTTCCTCAGTTTAATCAATCAGCTTTAAAAACAGCCCTAAAAACCGCAAATATCGCTTATGTTCCCCTGGGAGATAACTTAGGCGCTCGTCCCCGTGATAGAAACTGTTATATAAATGGTATGGCTCGTTATGATTTAATTGCTGCCACAGAAGCTTTTAAAGTTGGCTTAAATCGTCTAATTCAAGGTTCAGAAAAATATCAAATTAGTTTAATGTGTGCAGAACAAGACCCCATTGTTTGTCATCGAGCTATTTTAATTTGTCCACATTTAAAAAATGCTGGTTTAGAAATTCACCATATCCATAAAAATGGAGATTTAGAATCAAATGAAGACTTAGAAAATAGGGTATTAAAACAGAATAACTTATATAAGTTATCCAAATTATCCGCTGATTTGCAAAGTCATGTTAAACAGCTTTCTCTATTTGATTTGCAACCCATACAAACCCTAGAAAAACCTCTTTCCCGTGCCGAATTAGTAGAAAAAGCATATCAATTACAAAGTGAAAAAGTAGCTTATACAGAAACAACAGATGATGATTAAACAAGTTAATTTATTTACTATTGGCTTCACACAAAAAAAAGCCGAGCAGTTTTTCGAGACCTTAACAAAAGCAGGTGTGAAGCGAGTTATTGATACTCGTTTAAATAATGTTTCCCAACTTGCGGGATTTGCGAAAAAGCCTGATTTACAATATTTTCTCCAGAAAATTTGCGGAATTGAATATATCCATATTCTTGATTTAGCTCCCACAAAAGATATTTTGGATGCTTATAAAAAGAAAGAAATTACTTGGGATAGCTATGAGCAGAAATTTAATCAACTGATGACACAGCGACAAATTGAAAGGAAGTTATCTATAGATATCATAGATAAAAGTTGTTTATTGTGTAGTGAGTTAAAACCCCATAATTGTCATCGTCGCTTAGTAGCTGAATATTTGCAAATTAACCTAGAAAAAAATATCAAAATTCATCATCTTTAAGTATAATATTAGTTAAGGTGCTAATTAAAGTTTAACAATGCTGTGGTTTGATATTATTTGTCTTGCTAAATCTACTAAGCATGGCGGAATTTGTCTTGCAGGTATTAAAACCGATGGTACAGGGTGGTTACGGCCAGTTTCTAATAAAAAAGATGGAACTCTATATCCAGAACACTACACAGTGAGAGATGGTAGAGAAGTACAATTATTTGATGTGGTGAAAGTTCCTTTTCTTAGATATGAACCAAAATGTCATCAACCTGAAAATTATCTCATTCATTATAGTTATAAATGGCAGATTTTAGGACAGGCTACTTTAGAACAAGTCCGAGAATTAATTAAACCAGAAATTAAAAAAAATTCTTCTGAACCTAAGTTATTAGGTAATTTCGAGAAACGTATCCGTTACGAAGATTTAAAGATATCACCAATTAGACATTCATTAACAATGATTAATCCAGAAAATTTAAATTGGGAGATTAAATATAATTCTTCAAACAAGAAAACTTACAGATGTCTTTTTTATTTATGTGGTCATTTTTATGATTTACCAATCACAGATCCAGTGTGGATAGACAAACTTAGTTTTTTAGAAGAGGGAATATATTCCTGTGAAAAGGTAATCGAAAAACTCAACTTGAACAATTTTCAACCTGATCAATTTAGATTAACAATTAGTTTAAGTGAACCTTTTCAACCTCAATTTCAAAGTGAGGAAATATTTTGTTATAAATTGGTGGCATCTGTTATTAATGTTACCGATATTATTAAACGTTTAGGATGGTAAATATTCCCAAATGATTTAATAATTGGGGAATTTAAATCTATCAAAAGAATTAGCTTATTACTAAGCACACAGTCTTAAAAAGATGTTAAAAATATGTTTAAAATAAAGATCCTTGACTTCTTCAAAAAATCAAGGATCTTTCTTATTTGCAAATTCCCCTCATATTTAAGTTTAAGATTTACTACAGTGCCATTTTGGACTTGATAATTATTCAACTATATTCCCTATTTTGGAACTAGCTAATGTTGGTGTGGTGAAAATTTGTGAATACAAATTTGCAGGTTGTTGACGAGCGACAACTGGTAAAACTTGACGAGCATGAGCCGCAACCTCCACTGTTTTCACATCATAAGCTTGTGTGATCATCTTAGGATAAAAACCAATGCCGATGATAGGAATTAACAAACAAGCAGTAATAAACAACTCACGAGGCTTAATATCAAGAACTACAGCATCTAAATGCAATTCTTCATTCTTGTCACCATAGAATACTTGACGCAGCATAGAAAGTAAATAAATGGGTGTTAAAATCACACCAACTGCTGATAGAAAGATGATGACAATTTTGAAGCTGGAACTGTAAACATCACTAGTAGCAAAACCCAAGAATACCATCAATTCAGCGACAAAACCACTCATACCAGGTAAAGCTAGAGAAGCCATTGCACCCATGGTAAAAAGGGCAAAAGTTATTGGCATTACTTTAGCCATACCACCCATTTTATCCATCATTAAAGTGTGAGTACGTTCGTAAGTGACACCGGATAAAAAGAATAAACTAGCAGCAATTAAACCATGAGAAATCATCTGTAATACAGCACCATTAATACCGATTTCTGTATAAGATGCAATCCCAATTAACACAAACCCCATGTGGGCAATTGAAGAGTAGGCCAAACGGCGTTTGAGGTTGGTTTGTGCAAAAGCACAACAAGCACCATAAATAATATTAACTACACCTAAAACTACTAAAACGGGAGCAAAATTGATATGAGCATCAGCTAAAATTTCCACATTAAAGCGAATTAAGGCATAACCACCCATCTTTAACAATACACCTGCTAAGATCATTGAACCAGGAGCGGACGCTTCACCATGAGCATCAGGCAACCATGTATGGAAGGGAAAAATAGGTAATTTGACACCATAAGCAATCAAGAAACCCGTATATAGTGCCAGTTCTAAAGCTTTGGGATATTCCTTCATTGCCAATTCTGTCATGTTGAAGGTCAAATTATCACCATAGAAAGCCATGGCAAAACCACATATCAGTATAAATATTGATGCAGCAGCGGTATAGATAATAAATTTGGTGGCTGCGTAACGGCGGTTTGCTCCTCCCCAAATGGCAATTAACAAATAAACGGGTACTAACTCAATTTCCCACATCAAAAAGAACATTAACAAATCTTGGGCGAGAAATACACCCAATTGTGCGCTGTACATTACTAACATCAACGCATAAAATAAACGCGGCTTATTGGTTACTTTCCAAGCCGCGAATATTGCAAGTGTGTTAATTAAGCCTGTTAATATTATCAGGGGCATTGATAAACCATCAACCCCTAAAGACCAATTAAAGCCAATTTGGGGTATCCAAGAATAGCTTTCTGTTAGTTGTAGGGCTGAACTTTGGAAGTCATAACCCTGCCAAAGAGCGCAGATAATTAATGAAAA
>JBJUHT010000211.1:0-20289 GCA_046070105.1 Dolichospermum sp. | reverse complement strand
AGTAGTACTAGCTTCATTCAGAGTCACTGTCACCACAGCATTTGATCCCTCTACCGCAGTTACATCACTGATGCTTAGTCTTCTGGGTATGTTAAGAGGAGTGTCTAGTCTCAAGAGAGCGACTTCAGTTCCATCTACTTGACCGGGGGTTCTGCTGCCGGCAACGAAAGGAAAATCGTTGTCGTTTGTTACCAGAATGGTATTTTTGTCAACGATAGTGAAAGCTTCAACGTTTTGGAATGGCAATTTAAAGCTGGTTGAACCATCACCATTCAAGTCATTGGGGTCTTGAATGTCTAATAGGTTAGCGACTTCTTGCTTGATCAGAAAGCCATTTGCGTCTACCTGGGTCAAGTTAATTTTATAAATCCTTTTGAATTCAGCAGCAGCCCCAGTTAAGCGGTCTTTTTCAATGACCAAGTATTCATTATCATTGATAGCTGTCAAGTCATTGATTGACTGGGAGTTAGAAGTCTTCTCCAGTTTATATTTGTATTGTGTGCCGAAGGTTTTGCTGGTTAAGTCAAATTCGTAGATACGGAGAACATCGTTGGTAGCACTGTCACCAGTAACGACACCTTCCAAAGCGGTGATGAGCTTGGTCTTGCTGGTATTGATTGCTGTACTTTCCAACCCTCTAGAACCTAAGTTAGCAGTGGCATTTCCAGCCAATACAGCAGGGTTTTGGGGAGCGAAGACGTTAGGTACAGCAATGGGAGCTTCTAGCAACCTACCAGTAGCATCAAAGTGCAATAGGTAAGGACCGAACTCGTCTCCCACCCAGATTGTGCCGTCTTTATCAAAGACGAATGACTCGATATCAAAGTCAGCACCTGTTAGGTTTCTCTCAGCAGTGTTTTCGTTAACCAGAGTCAAGTTAGGAATGTTAATCTTCCTGTCTGGGTCGCGGAATTGAATAAAGTTCAAAAACTGGACACTACCATCTGCACCAGTTTCCGCTCCTTTTAAGCTTGGGTCAACTTGGTAAGCACGTAACAAAAAGTCGGCACTGTTAGTTTTTTGACCATAACCGTTATCTGGTTGAAACCAGTAAGTGCCATTGTTACCAACTTGCATGGAACTGAAACCACCAAGAGGCAGACCAAGAGTAGTCAAAGGTACGGTGACACCATTGGTAGGGTTAGTAGTAGGATTAATCTGACCACCGGATGTAAATGTGTCCCAAAAGAAGCTACTGGAGAAGGTTGCAGCAGGAAAGCCAGCGAAACCGGTTAGTGTTGTAGGCATATTATATTGAGGAGTTTTCTGTTGATTTCGTTTTTACGTGCCAGTTCAGTTCTTTAATTACATTACCCGTCGGGTCAGAAACCAGGTTCTTATGCCCACAGGGGGTCTAACCTAAAACTTGAGCAACCATGCTCTGAAAATCTTTCTTGACAAGGAACAAAAGATCTAAAAACTCGTCATCAGGTCTTTAGAGACTGTGTTGAGCTATTATCTCTTCTTTAATGTCAGGACTAGGTACAGCATGAAACACTCAGTTTTGATTGGACGATGAAGTAACAAAGAACTAATCTAAACAATTAAGATATTGGCACTGGAAGATTAACAATAAAATAAGCAAAGTACAATAAATGGTTAAATTTATGCGTTGCATCATGCAATTATGAATTATATTTATTTTGCTTATAATTTTATTATCTATATCAGCAATACCTATTGATTAAAAAAGTATATATATTTGTGCTTATTAGCGATTAATTTACGCATCCTAATTCAAGCTTAGTAATACTTATATACTTTTTTATAAGTAAGCTGTGACCCAGCTAAGTTGTAGAATCCTAATATGGCTAAATCTTGTAGTGCAGGCATACAACGGCCAAGCTCAGTACAAGTCTTGCCCGCTATAATTACACAAAATAATTACACAAATTAAATGCAGTAGAGCTTAATGTCTATTTATAAGCGAAATTAACTATTTTTATAAACCATTTCCATTCTCAACTTTTCCACCTCAATCTTCAACCGTTCATTTTCCATTTTCAACCCAGTATTTTCATCTTTAATCAAATCAACTTCATTCCGTTTATTCAAAGCCTGATTTATTGCTAATTTTCGCATATCTAAAGAAAACCAACGTTGATAAGTTTTCGTATGAATCTGCACACTATGACCCAAATTATCCGCCGCTGCTTTCATAGGAATGCCCAAAATATGCGCTCGAATTGCCCAACCATGACGTAAATCATAGGGTTTAAAATCTAAACCAATTTTTCTAAACCACCAACTCACCCTTTGAATTAAAGCCGTGATTTCTGCATGATTCTTCTGGTCTTTTTTACTGATTGCGATCGCTAACATTTCCAAATATTTAGGATTTCTTAAATCAAATTCATCAATCCATTCCTTATATAAAGGTAAAGCTTCTCTTTCCCCGGTTTTACAATCTTGATCAACCTTCCAAGTTAAATCTATATTTTCATTACTCAACCACCAATGAATATGAGGATTAACAAAAAGCTCACGGGGACGTAACCCAAAAACCGCCAACATTCCATAGATCCAACGCCATAATTGCCAACTATCTTTGACATCTTGATTAACTTGTTTACCTCTGTTATTTAGATATTCTTCAAACTTGTAAAATCCTGTAATTATTTCTTTGTCAGTGGGAACATTGCGAGAATTACTTTCAGGAATTTTTGCATAATTAGTTAAATTAATCTCAATTTTAAATAATTGACAAAATACAGAAATTGCTCTCACAGCATTATATTTTGCCCATTCCTTATCTATTTTCTCAATTGCATGAATGAAATTTTCTCCAATTGCTAAATCATTGGCATTTGTATAACGTTTAATTCGGGAAAAATAATAGAAAAAAGTATGTCGACTTTTAGTGGTGCGTTTATGGGTTTTAAAATATTCATCTTCAAACTTTTCTAATAATTCCCCAATGGTTAGTAAATCATTTTTAATAGCTTCCTTCCCTAAATATTTATCATTCCAAGTAAAGGTTTTTCTAGCAATTAATTTTCCTAATTCATAAGCTTCTTCCTCTGCGGTTTTTAATCCATCAAAACTAGCAGCAATGTTTAAACTAATGTTGTATTGTTTTTTACTTTTGATGTCTGCGTCGCCGGGTTTGAGGGGTAAAGTTGCGCGTAGTTGCAGACATCCATGAGATTCTCGGATGGTAACTCTGGTTTTTGCAGACTTCAAACGCAGATTTACCTGTTGTATTTCCTGGGTTAAGTTAGTTTTCATGTTGTAGCGATAGACAAATAAACCTTTCAATTATGACAATAAACTTAAACCTGAAATAAATATGTTAACTGCAAACATCCAAACAGATATCAAACTTTTGTGATAAGTTTGGTATCTCAATAAGATCATACACTATAAATTTGACTCGATTTAATTACCTCATCTACTGTAATATTTAATTCAGGAAAAGTAGGAGAAATAATTTTATCTGTACCTGTAAATGCTTTTTGTTGATATTTACCATCAACCAGTTGATAAACAAACACTGTTGGTAACTTAGGATTTCCTAAATAACTGCGGGAAGCTATAGCCAAATAATCCACTATCCAATATTCTTTAATTCCCAGATTTTCATATTCTTCTAACTTATCAATATAATCATCTTCCCAATTTGTTGATACTACTTCTACTGCTAATTCAATTGGTTCAGTTAAAGCACCATAAGCTGTGACATTAGCATTCCACATAGATGCAATAACTACACTCACATCAGGATTTCTGCCTCTCTGTTCTCCTTTATTTGTAACTGTTCTAACGACTATATCTTTATCTACAATATAATCAAGTTCTAAACGTTCACTTTCTCGATCAAAAGATTTAACTAAATATCGGGCTACATTTTTACGCGCTCTAATTGCTTCCACTTTAACAATTTCTCCATTTACTAATTCATAAATACCATCATCGGGACGTTGTTGTAAGAATTGTACAAAATCTAATTTGGTTAAAGTTGTGATGGTCATAGTGTCTTCACTCGGCTATCTGTAAATATTATTATAGCACTTGTCTGAATCAGCATATCCAGGATTTTAGGTTTTACATATATTTTTTGGTTTGGATTTCTCCCCAATTACAGTGATTTTTACGCAAATAAACCACATTTTAAAGTCTCACGCCAAGGCGCAAAGTCGCAAAGGAAGAAAGAAAGGAATATAAAAACAAAAGTGTGGTATAAGTACATTAAAATTGCTGTAATATTAATCATTCTCTTCTCCTGGTGTATATTGTAATTTTAGCTTAATTGTAACTTAATTTCAGTTTAAATACAAACATTAAATATTCACAAACTATTTAACCATTAATAAAAATACTCCGGTCCTTATCACGGTTACGACGGATTTGCAATTTTCGCTCGTGACATGGATTTAGCACTCAACAGCCCAACCTGGGGATTAATTGGCGCTCCCTGGAACAAAAAAGCTCAAGCTAAAGTTAAAGCTAAAGCGGCCGTCTAGGGAACAAAAATCTGGGGTTTTACCCCAGGAGAGTTGGAAATTCAAGATTCAAAATTAAAAATTCTCAGTTTTGAATTTTGCATTCTGAATCTTGAGTAATATTTCCGACTCTCCACCAAACGCAAACATCATACACCGCAGGAGATACAGAAAATGCCTCAGAATCCAGAAAAGATTCAGGATCACGTTGAGCTATTCCACCAACCAGAATATCAACAACTGTTTGAAAACAAAAAACAGTTTGAAAATGGCCACACCCCAGAAGAAGTACAACGGGTAGCAGACTGGACAAAAACCTGGGAATATCGGGAAAAGAACTTCGCTCGTGAAGCTTTAACCGTTAACCCAGCTAAGGGTTGTCAACCTTTAGGTGCTATGTTTGCGGCCGTAGGTTTTGAAGGTACTCTTCCCTTCGTTCAAGGTTCTCAAGGTTGCGTCGCTTACTTCCGTACCCACTTAACCCGTCACTACAAAGAACCATTTGCTGGTGTTTCTTCTTCCATGACAGAAGACGCGGCTGTATTTGGTGGTTTGCAAAACATGATTGATGGTTTGGCTAACTCTTACAAACTATACAATCCTAAAATGATTGCTGTTTGTACCACCTGTATGGCAGAAGTTATCGGTGATGACTTACAATCATTCATTGGTAATGCTAAGGAAGCTGGTTCAGTTCCTCAAGATTTCCCAGTTCCTTTTGCTCACACTCCCAGCTTTGTTGGTTCTCACATCACTGGTTACGATAACATGATGAAGGGAATCCTTTCTACCTTAACCGCAGGTAAGAAGAAAGCCAAGAGCAACGGTAAAATCAACTTTATTCCTGGTTTTGATACCTACGTAGAAAACAACCGCGAAGTTAAGCGCATTGCTTCTTTGATGGGTATTGACTACACCTTATTATCTGATAACAGTGATTATGTTGACTCACCTAATGATGGTGCGTACAATATGTATCCTGGTGGTACTAAGCTCGAAGATGCAGCAGATTCTATTAATGGTAAAGCTACTATTGCTCTTCAAGCTTACTCCACAGCCAAGACCCGTGAATACATTGCTAAGGAATGGGGTCAAGACGTTTGTGTTTCTCGTCCTTGGGGTATCAAGGGAACTGATGAGTTCTTGATGAAACTCAGCGAAATGACTGGTAAGGCTATTCCTGAAGAGTTAGAAATCGAACGTGGTCGTGCGGTTGATGCGATGACCGACTCCCATGCTTGGTTACATGGTAAGCGTTTCGCTATCTATGGTGATCCTGATTTAGTTTACAGTGTAGTTGGTTTCATGTTAGAAATGGGCGCTGAACCAGTACACATCTTGGTTCACAACACCAATGAAGTATTTGAGCAAGAATTGCAAGCATTGTTAGATTCTAGTGCCTTCGGTAAGTCTGCTAAAATCTGGGGTGGTAAAGATTTGTGGCACTTACGCTCCCTGTTATTTACCGAACCCGTAGACTTGTTAATTGGTAACTCCTACGGTAAGTATTTATGGCGTGATTGTGGTGTACCTTTAGTGAGAATTGGTTATCCTATCATGGACCGTCACCACTACCACCGTTACGCAACTGTTGGTTATAAAGGTGTTATTAACCTGTTGAACTGGATTGTAAATACAGTCTTTGAAGAAATTGACCGTACTACCAATGTTCCTGGTCAAACCGATATTTCCTACGACTTAGTTCGTTAAGAATGATCTAGGGGTGGGATTTTCCCCTCCTAGTTGTCCAAAATAAGCCAAGGGGACAGGAAATTGGGTAAATTCCCGAAAATCCTCTCCCCTATCTTGAGTTCCATAGGTAGTCTATTGTTTTTTTCCGTCATTCAAAAGAAAAATTATCTATTTTGATCATCATTAATATTATGAAAATCCCACTGTCTAAATACATATCTTTTTCCCAGATTTATCTGTGTAAATATTAAGTTAATCTCGTTTCGCGCCAAGTCGCAAAGGAGCAAAGACGCGAAGTAAGAAATACATGAGTTTCAATTGTAGTCTAAATATGTGAAATCGGCTGTAATTTTGTGGAAATCATCATTTTGATGATGGACTTTCATGAAGATTTGTATTGTTAATAAATTCTATCTAACGGGAGAATAAAAATGAAAATCACCCAAAGTAAAATTAATGAATTGCTGAGTGAATCAGGATGTGAACATAATCAAAAAAAACAGGGAGAAAAAAAGCATAAATCTTGTACCCAACAAGCTCAACCAGGTGCGGCTCAAGGAGGTTGTGCTTTTGATGGTGCGATGATTGCTTTGGTCCCAATTACTGATGCTGCTCATTTAGTTCATGGTCCGATCGCTTGTGCTGGAAATTCCTGGGGAAGTCGTGGGAGTTTGTCTTCTGGTCCAATGCTTTATAAGACGGGTTTTACTACCGATGTTGGGGAAAATGATGTAATTTTTGGCGGTGAAAAAAAGCTTTATAAAGCGATTTTAGAAGTTAATCAAAATTATAAGCCTGCGGCAATTTTTGTTTACGCCACCTGCGTTACAGCCCTAATTGGTGATGATATTGATGCGGTTTGTAAGGTAGCAGCAGAAAAAATTGGCACTCCTGTTATTCCTGTTATTGCTCCGGGATTTATTGGTAGTAAAAATTTAGGTAATCGTTTTGGTGGTGAAGCTTTACTAGAATATGTAGTGGGAACTGCTGAACCTGAATATACTACCCCTTATGATATTAATTTAATAGGTGAATACAATATTGCGGGGGAAATGTGGGGAGTTTTACCTTTATTTGAAAAGTTAGGAATTAGGGTTTTATCAAAAATTACGGGTGATGCTCGTTATCAAGAAGTGCGTTATGCTCACCGAGCAAAATTAAACGTCATGATCTGCTCACGAGCACTTTTAAATATGGCGCGAAAAATGGAGGAACGTTACGGTATTCCTTACATTGAAGAGTCATTTTATGGCATTAATGATATTAACCGTTGTTTGCGAACTGTGGCGGCTAAATTAGGTGATGCTGATTTACAGGAACGCACAGAAAAACTCATTGTTGAAGAAACTGCGGCCTTAGATATTGCTCTTGCTCCCTATCGAGAAAAATTAAAAGGAAAACGCATTGTTCTCTATACTGGTGGTGTGAAAAGTTGGTCAATTATTTCGGCTGCGAAAGATTTGGGAATTGAAGTTGTGGCCACAAGTACCCGCAAAAGTACGGAAGAAGATAAAGCTAAAATTAAAAATTTGTTGGGTAATGATGGTATTATGCTGGAGAAAGGAAACGCTTCCGAACTCCTGAAATTAATTGCAGAGACCAACGCAGATATGCTGATTGCTGGCGGTAGAAATCAATATACTGCTTTAAAAGCCAGAATTCCCTTTTTAGATATTAACCAAGAACGTCATCATCCCTACGCGGGTTATGTGGGTATGGTGGAAATGGCGCGGGAGTTGACTGAGGCTTTATATAGTCCCGTTTGGGAGCAAATTCGCAAGCCGGCTCCTTGGGAATAATTGTCTTACACAGGGAGTAAAAACAGAAAACTATCTTGGTTAATTTAATTATTGTGGGGTAGGCATCTTGCCTGCCCTACCCTAGACGGGCTAGAAGCACTACCCTAGACGGGCTAGAAGCACTACCCTGGACGGGCTAGAAGCCCATCCCACAAGATTTTTAGATGTTCTAGATGTTCTATAATTTATCAAAGATTAATTTATGGCGATCGCAATTGTTCCAGAAAAGTCTGTGACTGTCAACCCCCTCAAACAAAGTCAGGCTTTAGGCGCTTCTTTGGCTTTTTTGGGTTTAAAGGGAACTATGCCCTTATTTCATGGTTCTCAGGGTTGTACAGCCTTTGCAAAAGTGGTTTTAGTTCGACATTTTCGGGAAGCAATTCCCCTTGCGACCACTGCAATGACAGAAGTTACTACTATTTTGGGTGGTGAGGAAAATGTGGAACAAGCTATTCTCACTTTAGTCGAAAAGGTAGAACCGGAAATCATTGGTTTATGCACTACTGGACTAACAGAAACTAGAGGTGATGATATTGAACGTTTTTTAAAAGATATTCGAGAACGTCACCCCGAACTTAATCATTTAGCCATTATTTTTGCTCCCACTCCCGATTTTAAAGGTGCTTTACAAGACGGTTTTGCAGTCGCAGTAGAAAGTATTGTTAAAGAAATTCCCAAAGCAGGGGGAATTAAACCAGAACAAATCACAATTTTAGCTGGTGCTGCTCTCACTCCTGGAGATGTTCAAGAAATTCGAGAAATAGTTACAGCTTTTGGACTAGAACCCATATTTGTTCCTGATTTAGGAGCTTCATTAGATGGACATTTAGAAGATGGTTATACTGCTATAACTGCTAGTGGAACAACTTTAAAAGAATTACGTTCTTTGGGTAGTTCAGCTTTTACCTTAGCATTAGGTGAAAGTATGCGCCAGGCGGCGAAAATTTTAGAAGAACGCTTCGGAACTAACTATCAAGTATTCAGAGATCTAATAGGATTAGAACCTGTAGATGAATTTCTGCAAAAATTATCTTTATTAAGTGGAAATCCCGTTCCTGAAAAATATCGTCGTCAACGTCGTCAATTGCAAGATGCAATGTTAGATACTCACTTTTATTTTAGTGCCAAAAGAGTATCTTTAGCTTTAGAACCAGATTTATTATGGACTATAGTTAGATTTTTGCAATCAATGGGATCACAAATTCATAATGCTGTCACCACAACTCGTTCTCCCTTGCTTCAAGAACTTCCTATTAAAGATGTCACTATTGGCGATTTAGAAGATTTTGAAAAATTGGCAATAGGTTCTGATTTATTAATTGGTAATTCCCACGTAAATACCATCTCTAAACGCCTTTCTATTCCCCTCTATCGTTTAGGTATTCCTATTTATGACCGATTAGGAAATGGTCTATTTACCAAAGTAGGCTATCGAGGTACTATCGAACTTCTTTTTGGTATGGGAAACCTATTTATAGAACATGAAGAATCAACAATGTTCAATCAATGGTCATCAGTAATTAACAAATAAAAACGAATAACTGACAACCAACAACTAACAACTAACAACTGACAACTAACAACTAACAACTAACAACTGACAACTAACAACTAACAACTAACAACTAACAACTGACAACTGACAACTAACAACTGACAACTAACAACTGACAACCAATAAAGGACAAATGAAAGTGAAAATTGCGTTTACGACAAATGACAGAATTCATGTTAATGCTCACTTTGGTTGGGCTAAGGAAATAGATGTTTATGAAATTTCTGACAATGGTTATGAATTTATAGAAACTCTCAAATTTGAAGGTGATCTAAAAGAAGATGGTAATGAAGATAAAATTACCCCTAAACTGCAAGCACTTAATGATTGCACAATTGTTTATGTTGTGGCTATTGGTGGTAGTGCAGCCGCTCGTTTAATTAAGAAAGGTGTAACCCCAGTTAAGGCTAAATCTGAAGAGGAAAAAATTGCCGAAATTCTCGATAAATTAGTCAAAACTCTCAAGGGTAATCCTCCACCTTGGTTACGGAAAGCTTTACAACAGAAAAAACCTAGTTTTGCTGAAGAAATTGAAAACGAAACAACAGTATGATTGGCAATAATATGAATGGAACTGGTAACAATTTAGAGGTAATTTTAACCCCTTTTTTAAAATCATTAGTTCAACAAATTCGGGCGCAAGATAGTTATGGTTTCTACCGAAATTGGACTGATGAATTAATTCTCAAACCCTATATTGTTACTAAACAAAAGAAACGGGAAATTTCTGTAGAAGGTGAAGTTGACCCCGCCACTATTTCCCGGATAAATGCCTTTTTTCGGGCGGTAGCTGCCAGCATTGAAAAAGAAACTGGACTCATTTCTAATGTAGTTATTGAATTAGGACATGAGGGTTTTGGTTGGGCTTTAGTATTTTCAGGACGCTTATTATTAGCTGTGAAAACTTTGCGTGATGCTCATCGTTTTGGTTTTGATTCTTTCGAGAAATTAGACGAAGAAGGTTCAAAATTTGTGGAGAAAGGCATTGATTTAGCCAAGCGTTTCCCCGAAGTAGGAAATCTTTAATTAGTCATTGGTTAGTAGTCAGTAGTCAGTGGTCATTAGTTAGAGGAGACTTGCAAATTTGTTCTCTTCTATAGCAAATTACAACTAACAACTGACAAAAGACAACTGACCAATGACAAAGGACAAAAAATATGACAATTGAGGAAATCACAACCAAGATTAAAAAGCTAAATAGCAAAGCAGGTCAAATGAAAATGGATCTGCATGATTTAGCAGAAGGACTACCCACAGATTACCAAAAACTGATGGATGTTGCTGCGGAAACTTATGAAATCTACTGTCAGTTAGATGGACTCAAGCAACAACTCAAAAAAATGGAGAATTCTCAATGAGTACCAATATTGATGAATTTAAAAAACTCGTAGATGCCGAAGAGTTTTTCATCTTTTTTAATCTACCCTATGATCAAAAATTTGTAAATGTCAACCGTTTACATATTTTGAAAAAGTTTTCTCAGTTCATGAGTCAAATTGATGATAGTTATCCTCAAATAAGTGACCAAGAAAGATTAGAGAAATATTGTGTTGCTTTGCAACAAGCTTATCAGGTGTTTATAGAATCTACACCCCATGAACAAAAGCTGTTCAAAGTATTTAATGATAAGCCAAAAAATGTCGTCACCCTGACAGAAATTACTTCAGATTAGGAGTTAAAAAGTGATTAACCTAACGCCTACCGAATTGGAACGCTATAGTCGCCAAATGATGCTTCCTAATTTTGGTGAATTAGCTCAAAAGCGCCTAAAATCAGCGACTGTTTTAGTATCAGGTGTGGGTGGATTAGGTGGTACGGCGGCGCTTTACTTAACAGTAGCAGGCGTTGGGCGGCTGATCCTAGTCCGAGGTGGTGATTTGCGGCTGGATGATATGAATCGTCAGGTTTTGATGACTGACGACTGGGTGGGTAAACCCAGAGTATTTAAAGCCCAAGAAACCCTCAAAGCCATCAATCCTGATGTCCAAGTGGATGTAGTTCACGATTACATTACCGCAGAAAACGTGAACTCTTTGGTACAGTCGGCAGATATGGCTTTGGATTGCGCTCATAATTTCACTGAACGCAATTTGTTAAATGAAGCCTGTGTCCGCTGGCGCAAACCCATGGTAGAGGCGGCCATGGACGGTATGGAGGCTTACCTGACCACGATTATTCCCGGTGTCACCCCTTGTTTATCTTGTCTGTTTCCAGAAAAGCCTGATTGGGACCGACGCGGTTTTTCCGTGCTGGGGGCTGTTTCTGGGACTTTGGCCTGTTTGACGGCTTTGGAAGCGGTAAAGCTGATTACTGGTTTTAGTCAACCGCTGTTATCAGAATTACTGACCATTGATTTAAACAGAATGGAATTTGCTAAACGTCGTTCTCACCGCGATCGCCATTGTCCAGTCTGCGGTAATACTGCCCCTTGGAGATATTCCCAATCTCAAGCTGCAACGGTGTAAGTTACCACTTCTTGAAAATCCACATCCAAATCAGAATATTCGCTACAGAATAAGACATAAAATGACTGTTACTTTAACAGAAAAGGCAGAATTTCGTCTCTGGGCATTTGTCAAGGGTTCTGCAACCGACGAAACTAATAACGCCACCAAAGGTGTCCGCATCTCGGTTAAAGATGGTGGTTGCAGTGGCTACGAGTATGGCATCGAAATTACTAGCAAGCCCCAACCTGATGATATCGTAACTCAACAAGGAAATGTGTTGATTTATGTTGATGCTAAAAGTGCGCCGTTATTAGCAGGTGTGGTAGTTGATTTTGTTGAGGGAGTTATGGATAGCGGTTTTAAGTTTTCTAACCCCAATGCAACTGATACCTGCGGTTGTGGCAAGTCTTTTAAAACCAGTGATGGTACTCCCAATGGTGTACCTTGCGGTAAATAGTTCAAACTTCAAAAGTTAGCTCCTTTATTTTGAATTTTGACTTGATCTCGGAAAACTTAACTAACTCAAAAACTCACTTCATTAATCTTTGAGGAGAATCGAAAAATGGCGACCTATCAAGTAAGATTGATCAACAAAAAAGAAGATATAGACACCACAATTGAATGTGATGAAGAGATGACAATTGTAGACGCAGCAGAAGAAGCTGGTCTGGAATTACCTTTCTCCTGTAAATCCGGCGCTTGCTCTAGCTGTGTAGGTAAGGTTGTCGAAGGTGAAATTAACCAAGATGATCAATCCTTCTTAGATGATGAGCAAATGGGCAAAGGATTCGCCTTATTATGTGTTACCTATCCCCGTTCTAACTGCACAATCAAAACCCACCAAGAACCTTACCTTGCTTAATACAATATTTGTCGGGATTTAGGATTTCTAAATTCTTTCACTTTCACAATGATGGAGGATGTTGATCATCTTTCATCATTTCCATTTTCACTTTTTATTTTGATAATCCAATGTTTACTAATTTTACTGTTATGGGCTGTTCTTTAGAGTTACTAAAATCAGGAGAATGTGGCATAGTTACTTTTTGTCAAACTCAGGATCAGACAATTAGAAAAAAGCTGATATTAATGGGCATTAAAACAGGTAATACCATTACTGTAGAACAGCAATTTCCTACTTTTATTATTAAATGTGGTAGTTTATCTATGACTATAAATCGCCAAATAGCGCGGGCTATTTATGTGCGGGTAATTGATGGGTGAAAGGATAATTAGTTAGATATTTTGAGTTTCTTAACTTCAGTAAGCAATTTTGCTATTATAATAAATCTAACTACTATACTCTTTACCACTTGAGAATATATGATAGAACAAGAAATACTGAATCGTATTACTACAAATCCCAAAGTAATGACTGGAAAACCGACAATTAAAGGCACACGCTTAACAGTCGAGTATATTCTTAATCTCCTTGCAGATGGTGCTACAGTAACAGAAATTCTGGAAGAATATGAAGGTTTAGTAGAAGCAGATATTCGCGCTTGTTTATTATTTGCATCTCGCTCTCTAGAAAGTACCAGTTTCATGCCTTTAATTGCGGAGATTGCTTAGATGCGATTTTTAGTAGATGAAAATACAGGTGTGACTGTCGCTCGCTGGTTACGTGAACAAGATTATGAAGTTTTCTCAGTTTATGAACAAGCACGGGGAATAGATGATGACACAATTATTCAAAAGGCCTTTGATGAAAATTGGATTTTGATTACTAGCGACAAAGATTTTGGCGAGAGAGTTTATCGAGATAAATACCCTCACCGGGGTGTGATTCTTCTGCGTTTGGAAAATGAACGTTCTGCAAATAAAATCTATATTTTACAACAGATATTAGAGCAGCATCAGGAAAAGTTAGTAGATAGTTTTGTCGTAGTTACTGAAAATCAGATTAGATTTGCCAGATTAAAATAATTGCTGAGTCGGATATTTCGGATGTTTAAAATTATCGTGCGTTGCACTTTGGGACAACGTACTCTACTGGCTTGATCACCAAACAAGTAGTCATATTCGATTAATGACTCAAGAAAATGGTGAACATCATCCTGACTCTAAATCAAACGTTAAATTTTATTAAATTTGTAAATTTAAAAACAAAAATGCTGTACATTTTTTGGAAAATCACAATTTAATTATATGAAAGTACAACAACAAATATTAGACTTTAGAAATAAAATTCTTCTCGGTGAGAATCTATCCATTCTCAAACAAATAGAAAGTGATACTTTTGATTTAATCATCACTTCACCCCCATATTTTCAGCAACGTGATTATGGAAATGGTAATTTAGGTATAGGGAATGAAACAACTGAAGCAGAATATTTACAAAATATCTTAACGGTATTTGGGGAATGTGTGCGCGTTTTGAAAAAAACAGGAGCAATAGTTTTTAATTTGGGAGATAAATATATTAACGGTGGTTTATCTCTAATTCCTTATAAATTTGCCATTCAAGCTACCCAAAATCAAAATATTTTTCTGATTAATCAAATTACATGGTCAAAACTAAATCCTACACCACGTCAAGATAAAAGAAAATTAATACAAGCTACAGAACCTTTTTTCATATTTGCTAAATCAAAAGATTATTACTTTAATTTAGATAATTATTTACAACATTTAGATACCTTTAATAAAAGTATTAAAGGTAAACCATCTGATAAATTAGGTAAAAAATATCTGGAATTAATTAAAAATTCTGATTTAAGCGAAGCACAAAAAAATCATGCTATTAAAGAATTAAATCAAGCTATTTTAGCAGTACATAATGGAGAAATTGAAGGATTTAGAATGAAAATTCATGGCATACATAAATTAGCCTATGGTGGACAAGAAGGAGGGAGAAATAACCAAATTAAGAATCATGGTTTTACTATTATTAGAATTTTAGGAAACACCATGAAAAAAGACATCATTGAAAGTCCGGTAGAAATTACTAAAAATAATCATCATCCAGCAGTTTATCCTTTATATATTATTCAGGAACTTATTAAATTATTAACTAAAGAAGATGATTTTATTCTTGATCCTTTTTGTGGTAGTGGGACTAGTTGTGTAGCAGCTAGAAATTTGAATAGAAACTATTTAGGAATTGAAATTAATCCTGATTATGTAAATTTAGCTAATAACCGCATGGAACAACCTGATTCTCAACAACAGGAATTATTTATATGAAATATAATTATCATCGAGAAATAGAAACATTAGAACAATTTTATCAGGAAGCAATTGAATTAATTAAAAATCAAGCGTTATCAGAAATTGAGGAAGAAATAAAAGACTGTGTAGATATTTTCGTTCATAAAATAGAAACTGATAAATCTTTAATTCAAGTAATTATTACCAGTTTACTCAAGAAAATAATTAAACCTGAGCAAGATATTAGGTTGCATAATGTCAATAAAAATAAGCATTTTTCCAATTAGGAAATTATTTAATTTTTGACTTGTTGGAAAGTTTTATAATTTCTACAAACAACCTCTAAACAAATATCTCCTTCTAAATGAAAATAAATTAGTGATTGTAAATTGGTGTTAATTCTTCCAGTTTGATTGACAAATGGATAGGATGTGGATAAAAATTCCGGGATATTATCTTCAATTTTTTTGAGTTCAACTTCTCCTACCCAAAAACAGATATCTTCATCATTTGCATTTAGAGGTTGGGAAAAAACTAGGTGAATAATTTGATAAAACTCAATAGCTACATCATCAGCTTCAGGACCAAAGGTAAAGTCAAGACGTAATCCCAAGTTTTGAGGATTTAAAGAAATACCAACTAAGTCAGCACTTTTTAAATCTTCGAGAAAAGTAGTGAGGGTTGATGTAATTGTTGTTGTCATAGATTCACAATTTTTTGTTGAGCGGCTATATTCATTTATAAGAGCTTGTTTATTATTCCCATTTTACTCTTTATTTTTTAGGGTGATTTGTGGTTAGGTAATACACCAGTAATTACAAAAAAGGTGGGTTAGGCGATCGCTAACACACCCTACAAAACTGGTGGTAATGCGATAGCGAAGCGCTCCGTAGGAATCGCTATCCGACCATTATTAGCCCGATATTGGTAATCTTGGTGTATTACAAAATGAAGTGCGGAATGTGGGCTACAATCCCCAATCTACAACTAGCAACCGCGGATCAAACTCTCGCAATAAACGTACCAGTTCTTTTAAATCATTAATAGAACTTACACAGACGCAACCCGCACTACCAGGACTGTGTCCCTCTTTAATCCAGTTCCAATCAGCATGAAATCCAAATGCGTCACGGTCATCTGATTGCTTACCAACGAACGGAACAAATACAGGACCAAGTCCGTTGTTTGAGTGTGGATGGGATGCGTTATAATTATCTTTACCTCCTGCCCAGTCAATATCGCCGATAATATAGCTACCTTGAGGAATTGGCTGTAGACTACCTGGAAAACTGTCAGGATCGCTAAATAGTAAGAAACGCTGCGCTCCTGGTGCGCCAGATACTACCTCTAGGGATTCAACCACACCTCGTGTGGGATGTACAAACTCCAATTTACACAATTTCAAGCCTTCATTCGCATCTTTATTGGTGCGTGTAAGGAGACAGTAAAAACCTCTATCCGGCGTAGGAGCAGGAACAAGTCCCCGCGCTCGTCTTAGAGCATTTTCGAGCACTCTTTTGGTTTCTGGTCCGACCTTACCATCAATTTTGCTTAAAGCCTCACGTCTTTGCAGCAGTTCAACAGCACTTTTGGTAATATCATTAAACTCATTTGGCTGCGAAGTCATCCGCAGGAATCCCAATCCTGCAAGAGCGCAATTGAGGATATAGCAATCATCTCCGACATCACCCTTGACAATTAATGCACTGGTAAATGGTAGAGGTACAGGAGCAGGGTGATAGGGACGTTCTTCTACTAATGAAGTAGTAGGGGTTATAGTTGGGACTGAAGTGGAACTTGCAGAATTTCCCACCGAAGGATTTAACCCATCTCTTCGGAACAAAGCTTCTTCGTCATTACGACGATTGACTAATCCTGGCAAAACTGTTCTAGTACCATTGTCTGTACCATGTACCCAACGGTCAAATTCGCGGGCTGCACCTTCGTAATCTACGTCATTATTCAGTTTTCGTAATAGTGTTGACTCACCAAATGCTCCAATGCCAATGTTATAAACAAAGGAAACTAAGGCATCAAACATACCTTGTGTTAAAGCTGCTCGACAAAGCTGATCAACATCTTCTGCTGCTTGTTCAACTTCCATCTTCAACCAGCGTTCTGCTGTTGTTAGATTGATAACATCACCGGGCTGAATGGGTCTGTTCAAATCCAAGTGTTCTATAGAACCGAACCCAATCGTCCATATTCCAACTGGATCTTTATACGCTTCAATCAAACCATCAGGGCGCTTCTTGTGCAACCCCTCCCATTTTTTAATTAAACTAAAACACTCGTTACTTGGTTTCATGCTTTTAACTCTAGGCTAAAGTTCTTTTGAGATCATCTTCAATTTTTTTGATATACCTCCAGTAATGTTGAGGGTTCACAAAAAATAAGATATGTTAAAAGGTACTATGTTTCCTTTTGTTTTTCACCCACGTTACACCACTTACCTAAACCTGAAAAGCGGAAAAAAGCGGATCGCAAAAAAAAATTACAAACAGACGGAAAAAGGCTGAAAAGTACGGATAAAGTCTGCTATCATTACTTATGTCGCGTTACATTTTTAGCCATGCAGGTTCACGAACTACTACAACTTGTGGATGACGCTGTTTATCTCAACACGGGAAAGCATCTCAATGACTTGCAACGTGGAGTTATCGAGGGGACATTAAAGTATCAAAAGTATGCTGATATCGCGGAAAATTGTGGTTGTAGCGCGGGTCATGCAAAGGATGTAGGTTACGAACTTTTAAAAATGTTATCTGATATTTTTGGTGAACCAGTTGATAAAAGTAATCTTAAATCAGTTCTAGAACGACAAGGAAATGTGAATATTTCTTTGGGTGATAATAATAACAGGAATATATTTGAAATTGGCTGTATAAATATTGGTTCTAAACAACCTAAAACTAAACCAGATAAAAGTCATTCTGGTAATTCTAAATTAAAGCAACGAAATAAGAATAAAACTCAGATAGAAAAGATTAGTAAATTAAGGTATTTTGGCTTAAATGATGAGCAAATTGCAGAGGTGTTAGAGTTACCTTTAGAGGTAATTAAACAGGTAGTATCGGAATGATAAAGCTTTTAATTTCCAAGACGCTAGAAATTCAACTAAGTTAAAGCATCTTTCAAATCTTGTTATATAATTAGATTTATCATGGATGTTATGACACTTGCGTAAGTGCCATAATAAATAATGGTAAAATTTCACAAAAATTCAAGTTGTAGTAACATTAATTCCTCGACGACGCAAACCTAACGCAATTGCATTACTTACACTTTCATCTAAATGAAATTTAATTCTCTCTATCATTGCGTTTTTTTAGCTTTTGTTGTAAAATCGAAGGAGTTTGCGCTTGTATTTCTTGAATCAAATTCTCTGATTCTGATATTTGCTTCCTAATTTCCTCCCGATGATCATGATAGTATGCTAAAGCAGCATAGACATCAGATAAGGTAATATTAGGATAATGGTAGAGAATTTCATCAGGAGACATTCCCATTTGTTCATGCCAAATCACAATATCCTGAACTCGAATACGATGTCCAGCAATACGAGGTTTTCCCCCACAAATACCAGGAGTGATTTCAATATGTTCTTTGATTACGTTGAGGGACATACTATCATCAAGAAAATTATTTACTCTGAATCTGATTATATCACTATTTTATTAGGTAGGTGCGTATTGTCGTTATTTTCTCTAAAACTCGCTCATTTAATTGGTTCTTGAGAAAATTATATTATACCAAATAAATGTATCAACGGATTCATCTTTTTAGTTAGTTGTGTTTATCATAGGTGTAGCTGGAAATATCAAAACAGGAGTTGTAGATATTGTTTGTTAGACAGCGGACACCATTTAGGTGCTATCGCTGCTTTAGCATATCTTCACGAAAAAAACATACGACTATGTTTTGATTTTGATAAACTCTGAATGCAGATTTGGGAAGAATTAGGAGTTTATTACTAGTTGTGCAATTTTGACACAATTAGCCGGATTTGTTGAAAAGAGTGTGTATTTATTGAGCAATTATTGGAAAATAGATTCTAGTGGGATTGGTGCTTTTGATGATGATGAAACCCAAGACTTTCTAGAAACCAATAAGGACGTATTGTACACAATACCAATTGGTAAATAAATAGGAAAATAACGGGAAATGACGAAAAAAGAATCTCAATTCCATGCTGATGATAAACATCCTATACAGCCAACATCAGCAGATATTATGCTTAGGCAACAATTGGAACATTCAATTAGTAAATACTTTTATGAAGGATGCGATCGCATTATTCATAATTTGTTGTCTAATTGTCGTTGGTATGCCACAACCCACGCTAGTATTTTAACTTTAGTAATTGAATGTCCTGACCAAGTTACTAACTGGCAAATTTTGCAACAAATTGTTCCTATGGCCAATGTTCTTTCTGGCATTGTTAGCAGTGCCAAAATTCGTATTTGTCCACCTGATCATCAAACTGTACCTTTTGAAATGAGGGTAGATGAGTTACCAGTTTATCGTGATTGGATCTGATTTAATTGAGGATTTGAAATTTTTGATCAAACCATCATATTCTGCTGGATAACTGTAATTAGTTCAGCAAAAACTAAATCAGCAGAACGTTGAACCACAGGGCTTAATTGCAGCCCCAAATCCAGATTTTCAGCTTCAATTAAATAAACTGTCACCTCTTGGGGAAAATCATCACCAAAGATTTTTTTGCCAGCAGCCAGAGCATGATCCCAACGAAAATCATGTAAGTTGTAACTAGGTTCGGGTAGCGCCTCTAATTCGTTCCCTGGGACTTTAAATATAGCACCTGCTTCTGAACCTGTGCAACTAGCATCAATAATAATTAATTTTTCACTTCCTCTCGCTTGAAACATCACCTCCATTCCCGCAGTTCCACAGTCAAAAACACGGATTTTGGGGTGAGGATTTTGGGCGAGATATTGCTGTAAACCTTGGGCAATAATTACGCCGACAGCATCATCATTACGATTCAGATTACCACAACCAATGATAGTTAGCATGGGATATTTATCCTAACATGAATATTATCAATTTGGCACAAAAAATTAAAATTTATGGAAATTCTGACTACATCTTTAATCATTGACTTTATAGTGAGTTTAGTAGCCGTAATTCAGTGACAAAAATTTACAGCAGATTCCTTTGTTATGAAGTACATCATAGCC
>JBJUHT010000210.1:0-4562 GCA_046070105.1 Dolichospermum sp. | reverse complement strand
CAGCGCGATCGCTCTACCTATTCCGTTCAATGGCTACCAGATAACTTAGCCGCACAAGTAGCTCAACTCAATCCTGATATAATTAATCTACACTGGATTAATGCTGGCTATATGCAAATAGAAACACTTGCTAAATTTAAGAAACCTATTATTTGGACACTCCATGATATGTGGGCATTTACCGGAGGATGTCACTACAATAAGGATTGCACAAATTACACAGAATCTTGTGGTGCTTGTCCCCAACTATACAGCAATAAAGAGAAAGATTTATCAAACTGGGTTTGGAGGCGTAAAGCCAAGGCATGGAAAGACTTAAATTTAACCATAGTTACGCCTAGCCATTGGTTAGCTGACTATGCTAGAAAGAGTTCTTTATTCCAAAATTTACGGATCGAAGTTATAGCCAATGGTTTAGACGCTCAAGTTTACAAACCCATTGATCAAAAAATAGCAAGAAATTTACTAAATTTACCATTAGATAGAAAGCTGGTATTATTTGGGGCAATTAAGTCAACAAGCGATAGACGTAAGGGCTTTCATTTACTTGAACCTGCTTTGCGGAAGTTAAGTGAAGATAAAAACCATAAAAACGATGTAGAATTGGTGATTTTTGGTGCTTCTCCTCCTTCAGAAGTTCCTAATTTGGGATTGCCGATACATTATTTAGGAAGGTTAAATGATGATATAGCATTAGCATTACTATATTCAGCAGTAGATGTATTTATTGCTCCTTCTGTGCAAGATAATTTACCAAACACAGTCATGGAATCTTTAGCTTGTGGTACTCCCTGCATAGCTTTTGATATTGGTGGCATGTCTGATATGATTGAGCATCAACAAAACGGTTACTTAGCTAAACATTTTGATATTGATGACTTAGTAAGAGGAATTACTTGGGTATTGGAGGATGAAGAAAGATTAAGATGGTTAGGTGGTAATGGACGTAAAAAAGTGGAGCAAAAATTTACGTTAGAAATTCAGGCTCATAATTATCTTTATATATATGAAAATTTATACCATAAATAATCAGACGAAACTATATGATTGCATACCCAATCAATTTTTTACTCTAATTAACATGAGATGTTCAATTTCAAAATAATCATATTAATATACTAAAAACTGATTACAGCTTTATTTTTTAAATCACTAAAAGCCTTGATATACAAAGATTTTTGCCTAGCGAAAAATCTATTTTCAAACAGTTCTTAGTATACAATCAGTTTAATCTAACTCTCTTTTAATTTATGACAGTCAGGCGGAATTAATTATACTTGAGAAGTCCATAACTTGCGTTTTTACATCCACATATACCCTTTAAGCAAAAGCTCAAATTGTAACCTTGATAAATATATGACCTTAATTACTAATTTAAACGAGCAAACCCAGGGAGTTAGTTTACACCAAATTTTTGCTAATCTTTACAAATTTAAATATATTATTCTCACGACTGCTTTAATTTTATGGTCTATTATTCCAATACTAGGAATAGTTTTCCTTCTGATATATTGTCAGATTAATATTTCTGGAAATAAAATTAAAGATGGGAATATTATTATTGCTAATCTAATACCATTAATATTAGTTGTATTTACTGTAACTATTTATAATGCCACTATAACAACATTTAGTGATACGGATGTATATATTAAAGTCTATAAATTGCTTTTTTATGAACCATTATTTCATACAACTTATGCATACGACACAGATAAAGAACCAATTTCCTTCATTCTTCCTCAATTGCTTAGTAAGCTAACAAGTGGAGATGAATTCAGCTTTTTGCTGTTACAATCTGCAACTATAAACATAGCTTTAACTGTTTATTCAATAATATTTATTCCTGAATTTTATCCAATAGTAACTCTGATAAATGTAATGTCAAATGGATATTATTATCAGTTATTTTGGATGCCACAATTTTATTCTTTCATTTTTATAATCCCTAGTATATACCTAAGTAATTACATCAAATCTATATTTCTAATTGGAATTGCTTTCTTTACACATAATTCTTCTTTAGTAATACTTGGAACAATTTTTATTGAAAAAATAAGAGATTTTATAAGTCAAATCTTAAAAATGATGAATCTTACAACTATTTATACCAAATATTTATTTTTACCTTTTATGTTTGGATTATTATTATTATTCATATCTGGTGAAATTGTGAAAAATATTTCAGAAATTGCCTTGGGTAACAATCTTTTTTCTGAAAAAATCACTGCCTATACAGGGGATTCAGTTTCCTCTTTTAATCAAGAACATTTTTCTATTAGAAATCAAATACGTTCTTTATTGGACTACTCAGTTATATTGATATTTGTTTTTAAATCTAAATCTAATAAATTTAATTCATTTATATTTTTTAGGTGGGTAGCAGTTTTATTAATTATGTTGGTTTTTTATCTCATCACTTATACATTTGGATTTAACATGAGAGCAAGTGCGTTATTTTTCTGCTTACCTGGTTTCTTTTACACTATTCCCATTTATTCAGGGAAACTCAATGGTCATGTGAACATTTATACTTATATAGTATTAATATCCATTATTTTAAGAATAGTATACTTTACTTTGAGCTTACTTCATGGTCCAAATTACCTCAACTTTTTCGATGGTAACGAATTAACGACACCAATTACTGGGTACTTTCAAGTATTATGGAAATGAAACTTAAGCCAAATCATTAGAGTCATGAAATTAGGAAAAATTAAATGCTGCAACAGCAAAGAGGGTAGACTGATATGTATAAAGTTAAACTGATTGACTGCACCCTGCGGGATGGAGGATACTACAATGTGTGGGATTTCAATACCCAACTAATCAAAGAATATCTCCAAGCAATGTCTGCTATTTCGGTCGATTATGTCGAGTTAGGCTTTAGGTCATTTGATAGCAACGGGTTTAAAGGGGGTTGTGCATACACAACTGACAACTTCATCAGTCAGTTTGATATTCCCGATAACCTCAAAATTGGTGTTATGGTTAATGCCAGTGAACTTGTTAAACATCCTGATGGGGTGCTTGATGCGCTTTCCCATTTGTTTAAGCCGGCTTCCAAATCCCCAGTTACTTTAGTACGAATTGCTTGCCACTTCCATGAATTTGCCGCTGTGTTGCCAGGTTGTCAATGGCTAAAAGAGCAGGGCTATGTAGTTGGTATTAACTTAATGCAAATTGCCGATCGCAGCGCAAAAGAAATCACAGATGTGGCTCATCTTGCAAATCAATGTCCTCCAGACGTGCTTTATTTTGCCGATAGCATGGGCAGTATGAACCCTGAACATACGGCAGAGATTATCCACATATTGCAAACAGTTTGGCAGGGTGAGTTAGGGATTCACACCCACGACAATATGGGGCAAGCCTTGGCCAATTCGCTCCGTGCAGTGCAGGAGAATGTAAGCTGGGTTGATGGAACAGTTACGGGTATGGGGCGAGGAGCAGGTAATGTAAAAATTGAATATCTGGCGATCGAGTTAGCACCAATAAGGCAGAATTGCCCTTGTAATATCACACCTTTAATGACGGTTATCCGCAAATATTTTAGTTTGATGCAGAAACAATATGGTTGGGGAACCAATAGCTATTACTACCTAGCTGGTAAATACGCTATTCATCCGACCTATATTCAGGAAATGCTTACCGATGCCCGTTATATAGAGGAAGATATACTGGCAGTAATTGATCACTTAAAGTCGGTAGGTGGAAAAAGATTTAATCTGAATACACTTGAGGCTGCGCGACACTTCTATGTTGGTGAACCACGAGGCAAATGGACACCCGCAAGTTTGATTGCGGGGCGAGAGGTCTTGATTCTAGGAACTGGTCCAGGTGTTGCACATCATCAGCAGGCTATAGAGGATTATATTCGTGATCAGCGTCCTTGCGTGATTGCATTAAATACCCAAATCCACATTGCGCCCGAACTTATTGAGATTCGTGCGGCTTGTCATCCTGTGCGCCTCCTCGCGGATTGTGCCGAACATGGGACTTTGCCCCAACCCTTAGTAACTCCAGCATCAATGTTGCCAGATACTGTACTTGATGCACTAGAAGGTAAGAAGCTATTAGATTTTGGTCTTGCGGTTGAGGTAGATACTTTCCGGTTTGAAAATAATTACTGTATTTTACCGACTTCATTAGTGATTGCTTATGCCTTGGCAATTGCTACAAGTGGACAAGCATCCCGCATTTTCTTGGCCGGATTTGACGGCTATGGTGCCGATGATCTACGAAATAATGAAATGGATGCTTTGCTAAAGCAATACATACACGCACCTGGAGCAGTTCCTCTAACGGCTGTAACGCCGACTCGATACCAGATTCCTCAAACTTCCGTTTATTCCTTTGTACTATAGGTTGTTTAAAATGATTCAAAACCTCAGCTTCTTCCTTCCAGTCAGAAAAGGTTCTGAAAGAGTAAAAAATAAAAATACCCGCCCATTTGCAAACATTGAAGGTGGTCTAACTGAACTAAAGCTCAGACAATTATTAGAGTGTACATTCTGCGAAGAAATTATTCTATCAACGAATGATCAAGAAGTAATGCGGAT
>JBJUHT010000209.1:0-47313 GCA_046070105.1 Dolichospermum sp. | reverse complement strand
TTGATGTTTTGATTTCTATCCCACATTCCGCACTTTACAGCAGATTCCTTTGTTATAAAGTACATCATAGCCCCCTCCCTGCTTGCGGGGAGGGGGTTGGGGGTGGGGTGATTTTGTATCCACTTATCGGTAAGTGCTGTATATAACATTTTGAACTGCAAAAAGGCAGTCAAAATATCCTAAAATTAACGTTAGTGCTTTCAATAAAAAAATCAACCCGTGATTAAAAACGACATCTGGATTACCAAAATGGCTGAAAAAGGCATGATTTCGCCTTTTGAGTCTAGTTTAATTCGTAAATTACAACGCCTGCCATCTCAAATTCCCCAACCTGTCATTAGTTATGGACTTTCTTCTTATGGCTATGATATCCGTCTTTCTGCATCTGAATTTCGGATTTTTCGCCACATTCCTGGTACTGTCATTGACCCTAAAAATTTTAACCCCCAAAATCTAGAGTCCACTCAGTTACATACAAGTGAAAGTGGTAGCTATTTTATCTTACCTGCTCATTCCTATGGTTTAGGTGTAGCCTTAGAAAAGCTAGAAGTTCCAGCCAATATTACAGTAATTTGTATCGGCAAATGTTTGACAGGAGATACAAAAATTGTTGATGCAGCTACAGGAGCATATTTACCAATTAAGGAATTTGCAGGTGGACAAACAGCAAGTTATAGCGAAGAAAAAGGGATTATTAAAACTGCTGCTACGGCTGTTATACCACAAGGAGTAAAGCCGATTTATCAAGTGACAACTAAAAAAGGTGCGGTTATTCAAGCTACTTCAAATCATCCTTTTTTGACAGAGACAGGATGGAAACCTTTAGAAGAATTAACTTCAGGAGTTAAAATAGCTACTCCTAAATCTATACCAATATTTGGTAATGGAGATTTAACTATTGATGAAGCAACATTATTAGGTTTAATGATTTCTGAAGGTCAATGTCATACTCCTGGTAATAGTCCATGCTTTACATCTGAGGATGAAGTGCTAGTCAATACTTTAAAAAACTGTGTTAAAACAGTTCTTTATCAAGAAGTGACTTATAAAGGTAAAGACTTTGGTTATCTTTTAGTTAATCAAGCTGGTAGAGGTGGTGTAGTAACTCATAATAGAGCTAATCTATGGTTACAATCTTATGGTTTGAATGTAGGAGCATTAGGAAAATTTGTTCCTCAACGAGTATTTACAGCACCAAAAGTAGTAGTAGCAGCTTTTCTCCGTGCTTTATTTTCTGGTGATGGTAGTGTTTATTTAGTGGGAGAATCTACAAGAGCAAAACCAACTTTAGCAGTTGAATATTGCTCTATCAGTGAACGTTTGATTCGTGACGTTCATCATTTATTATTAAGATTTGGTATTCCCAGCCAAATTAGAGTTAGGAAGCCAGCAAATGGTCGTAATGCTTATGTTTTGGCTTTTCAATCATCCGAGGCGGTTTGGAAATTCTTTGATGAAATAGGCTTTTTACCTGATTCAATTAAACAAAGAAGATTTGAAGAAAAAATGTATTCTATTCTCTTAGCAACAAAGTCTAGACTACAAATTCATGATCATATACTTTGGGACGAAATTAAATCTATAGAATGTGCAGGAATGGAAGAAGTTTATGATATTTCTGTACCTGGTTTAGAAAATTTTCTTGCTAATGACATAATTGTGCATAATTCTACTTATGCTAGATGTGGTATAATAGCAAATTTAACACCTGCCGAAGCAGCATGGAGGGGTCATCTTACCTTAGAATTTTCTAATTCTTCCAGCGCTGACTGTCGTATTTATGCTAATGAAGGTGTAGTACAATTACTGTTTTTAGAGGGTGAACCCTGTGCTGTTAATTATGAAACTCGTCAGGGTAAATATCAGGATCAGTTAGAAATTGTGACAATAGCTAGAGTTTAAATTTCTCGAACAATATTCCTGTTTTTACCCTAAAATAGATGCAATTTAGATGGAGTTTTCAACAACAGACCAACAGCTAACCCCCGTACAGAATCTCATTACGATTAGCTGCACCGAAATTGGGTAAAGAATTATCTTTGGGAGGGACAAGGGTAGGGGGAATATCCGTAGATACTTCTAATTCTTTTTCTAAATTTTGGAGAAGTTTATCTTGTTCAGCCCGAAAAGCGGATATATTTCCACCACGGTTAATGATTGTAAACCAAACCAAACCGCGATCGCGTGTAGGTACAACTCCTGCTAATGCACTAACATCATTAAGAGTACCAGTTTTCATCACAGTTCCCTTGGGCATATGTCGAGAATGCATTGTACCCCGGTTATCTAACCCTGAAGTAGGAAACAAATCAGCTAAGGTCAACTTGTAAGAACTGGCTTCCCTTTGTAATGCCATAAACATAGCACAAACGGCTCTGGGAGAAATGCGATTTTCCTTACCCAAACCAGAACCATTAATCAGGAGAATTTCTGACTTCGAGACTCCAGCAAGTTGGGCTGCTGTGGTGCGAACTACATCAACACCTCCCACAGATTCAGCCAACATTTCCGCAATATCATTATTACTAAAAACGTTCATTTCCTTAATTATTTTCGACAAAGGCAAGGAAAGATGACGTACTAGTAAAGTTTTTCCTACTTTCGGTTGAGGGTCTACCTTGATATTACCAGTAATCATAACTTGGGGTTTAGGTGTTCCCTTGGGCATAACAGAATATTGGAAAACCACAGCACGAGACCAAGTACGGTGATTTAGTGCTTGTTTGAGTAATTGACCAGCGAGTAATGGATTACGTTGGAAATTCATCGCCAAAGCACCAGTAATGATTAAATTCCCCTTTACCTGCTTAATACCTATTTTATTCAGACTATTTCCCAGGGCGATGGCTTCTTCCCCAACAAACATAGGATCACCAGTACCAGTAATCACTAAATCACCCTGTACCACCCCATTTACCACTGGTCCTGTGCTACTCACTAACGTCTGAAACTGGTGATTTGGTCCCCAAGTTTTAAAAGCCGCTAAAGACGTAGCAATTTTAGTTAAAGAAGCAGCGGGTAAAGGTATAGTACCTTGATGGTTAGCCATTAATATTGGTCCTGACTGTAACCAAATCCCCTGAGAGGACATGAGATTTTGGTCAATTAATTTTGATGTAATTAAACTCTTGAGATATTCCTGTACGGTTATAGCTCCGGTCGGACTAGGATCAGGAACAATAATGAAGCTAGGGCTATCTGAAGAAGCCAGTAGACTCAAGGCTTTTAGGGGTTGAATTTGTACCTTGGCTATTTCTAACCACAGAGAAAACAAACCTGATCCTAATAATTCCAGCATAGTTAAATTCCTCTATTGTATTTTTTTGTGCATCATTTCAGTAATTTACTAAGGTAATACGCCACACCAGGTATCAGATGAAATTTGCTCTATTTTAATCATACGGTTATTTTCCTATTCCTGTCTTCCTTCGCGCCTTTGCGCCTTTGCGTGAGATGTAAAAATCGCGGTAGTTCCTAATTCCCAATCAAGACTACTCTGTGCGCTATATCTACGTAATTAGTCTCTATTTCCTATTTCTTGTTTCCTCTTTTCCTAATCACATCTACTAATATACAAGCCTGATTATATTTATCAGTATTGAGTTATCATAACCAGCATTATTACATAATAATGTGTCAACTGCATAACACGAAATTAATTCACATTTTTTGTTGATTTCCTATTTGTTGTCATATTTTGACTAATTAATAGATTCCTGTAGTTTATTTCCTTTCTGGATGTGCTGCTCCCTCTGGACTAGGAATTACCACCTGATTAATTACCCCAATCATTTGATATAAACGTCCTAAATCTCTTTGATTAAAATATAAAACTAAGCGAGGTAAATCAGATGTTTCATCTTGTCCTTCTTCCGGTAATGCTTGACTTTTGACGATTTTTCCTGTTACTAGGATATCACTAAAGTTGCTATTTAGTGCTTCCACTTGCTCATTTGACAAATCTGCTTTCAACCGGATCACTAATTGATTACCAACATAACGACTAGAATGATAAACTTGGTAAAAACTAGTAATAACATTGCAAGCAACTTCTAGATTATCTGTAATTGTGTATAAACTAGGATCATCAGTGCTAACAAGCCCCCTCTTTACCAATTTTTCATCAATATATTCACTCCAAGAGTGCCAATAATCACCTCCGGGTTGATCAATTAATACTAAAGGAACTGGACCAAATTTACCTGTTTGACTTAATGTCATACATTCAAAAGCCTCGTCTTGAGTCCCAAAACCACCGGGAAACAAAGCTACAGCATCACTTTCTTTTAAAAGAAATAATTTGCGAGTAAAGAAATATTTGAAGTTAATTAGTTTGGTATCACCCTCAATAATAGGGTTAGCTTGTTGTTCAAAAGGTAACTGAATATTTAAACCAAAGGAATTGTCTCTTCCTGCCCCTTCCTGACCAGCCTGCATAATTCCACCACCACCACCAGTGATAATCATAAATCCTAACTGGCAAACAGCGCGACTAAATGCAACGGCCATTTGGTATGCTGGTGTTTCTGGTGCCAGACGAGCCGAACCAAAAATCGTAATTTTACGTATATGACGGTAGTGATAAAATAACTTAAAACCACGTTCCATATCTGCTAAAGCAGCAGATAGTATTTTCCAGTCAAGACGTTCAATATCACTATCCGCAAGACGCAAAATTGTAGATAAACAATGCTGAATAAATTGCCGATGTTTTAGTGTCGGTAAACGATCTATTAATTCAGAAATATCTGCTTGCAGAGAGTCTAATGAGAGTAAAGACGCTTCATAGGTCATAATTACTGCCGCAATAATGGCATTATATTTTGATTGCAGTTACTAGTACAGTGCGGCATAACTCAATTAACAATAACTAAAAATCCCCAACAGGTTTATGTAATTTGCTTTTTGAAGGCTGCCTGGTCGTACTGGTAAATTAGGTTATTTTACATGATATTGCCCATGACTGTAATTATTACAATATAGGGTTCTCAATAAGTTTTATGGAAGTGAAAACAACAAAAATATCTAAAATTGGTACTGACACCGAAATTTTTCTGTCAGCACCATTTTCGGGCTGGAATTGATTGTTTCTTTGTTACCTATTGAGCTTCAAAGATACTTTTCCAAAGTGCTAGCTAAAGTGCTTTTAGGTACAGCACCGACCACCATATCTACTTTTTCTCCACCTTTGAAAATCATTAGTGTAGGAATACTGCGAATACCATACTGACTGGCAATACCCGAATTTTCATCAGTATTGACTTTCACAACCTTGATTTGCCCTTGGTACTGACCCGCAATTTCGTCAACAACAGGGCCTACCATGCGGCATGGACCACACCAAGGAGCCCAAAAATCAACTAACACGGGTACTTCGCTGTCGAGTACCTCTTGCTTAAACGTACCATCTGTAACTGGTTGTGCTGCTGACATATCTAAAAACCTTGAGATAAAATATTTTCGAGCTTGGTGAAAATTCTACCACAGCAAAGACCTCCTCTTAGGGTTTAAAGATAAGTATTTGCTAAGAAATTAGAAAATTCATATCCAATATGAGCATAAGGAACCGCCCGAACAATAGTCCGGGCGGAATGTGGTGTGAGGAGTGAACGGAAACAATCTAGTCTCCGCCACTTCTATTGTAGGCTAGATATGTGATTTTTTCACTCATTCTCAAAGTTGTTATCAATTGTTCTTTGTTAGTAGTCAGTTGTCCGTTGTGAGTAAAAAAATCTCGACCACTGACCACTGACATGAATGAGTTATTTACCCATACCTAATTGTTGAGCTTTTTGGTAAACTTTGCCTTCAGTTAGCAAAGAGGGTGCAATGACAACTTCAACTTGCTGCATTTCTTTAATGTTCTTAGCTCCCAAAGTTCCCATGCTGGTTTTTAAAGCTCCTAAAAGGTTATGAGTACCGTCCTCTAGGCTGGCAGGTCCTGTGAGTATTTGTTCTAGAGTTCCCGTAGTACCAACGCGAATCCGTGTACCACGGGGCAATACGGGGCTAGGTGTTGCCATGCCCCAATGATAACCTCTTCCGGGGGCTTCTGCGGCTCTGGCAAAGGGAGAACCAATCATCACGCCGTCCGCACCACAGGCGATACATTTACAGATGTCCCCACCAGTGATTAAACCACCATCAGCGATGATAGGAATATATTTTCCGGTTTCTTGGTAATAATCGTCTCTAGCGGCTGTACAATCAGCGATCGCTGTAGCTTGAGGTACGCCCACGCCCAGTACCCCGCGAGAGGTACAAGCTGCACCAG
Source organism: Dolichospermum sp. (assembly GCA_046070105.1). Classification (GTDB taxonomy): domain Bacteria; phylum Cyanobacteriota; class Cyanobacteriia; order Cyanobacteriales; family Nostocaceae; genus Dolichospermum. The sequence goes on along the minus strand of JBJUHT010000209.1, from coordinate 41,039 downwards.
GTCCAATACCTACTAATACTGCGGCCGCGCCAGCTTTCATTAATTCCAGTGTCACCTCATAAGTGACGCAATTCCCCAAAACCACGGGAATGGGCATAGCGCGGCAAAATTCCCCTAAGTTCAGCGGAGTAACCGCTTCTGGTGATAAATGATCAGTAGAAACTACTGTAGCTTGGATGAAAAATAAGTCCGCCCCTGAAGAGGCCGCCACTTCACCATATTTGCTTGCACCTGCTGGAGTCGCACTCACTGCCGCAATACCGCCTTGTTGTTTAATTTCCTGAATACGTTTTTTAATTAGTTCCGGCTTTATTGGTTCGGCATATAGTTCTTGCATTAAGATCACAAATTCGTCTTTGCCCACGGAGGCAATCCGATCTAAAATCGGTTCGGGATCATCATAACGAGTTTGGATACCCTCTAAATTAATTACTCCCAATGCCCCTAACTGGGACAAACGAACAGCCATTTTTACATCCACTACACCATCCATGGCACTGGCTATAATGGGGATTTCTCTCTCAATATTGCCGATTTTCCATTTAGTATCAGCTAAACTCGGATCGAGTGTTCTGTTACCAGGGACTAACGCAATTTCATCAATTCCATAGGCTCGACGAGCCACTTTTCCCCGCCCAAGTTGAATTTCCACGCTTTAACTTTTCTCAAAACTGTTTAAGCTAGGGTATCAAATTGTGGTAATATTGGGAATTACAAATTATGGAAATTTTTGGATTTTTAATTTTTTACTCATCTCTTGGTTCAAGTGGTATCACTTTATTTTTAGCATCATTAGCACCTGTATAACCTGTAGCTACCCACATCACCGCCCTAGCACCATCCCGAATTGATTTTTCAATGGGTTCTGGGGAATTTTTTGAAGGCACTGATACGGGCTTAAAATTTATGCCTCGACTACCTAAAACAATTTCACCAATTACGCAAGCACGCAACATATGAAAGTCAGATGTAATTAAATAGATACTCTTTATACCATGAGACCGCAATTCATCTACTAAAGTGGTAAAATTAGTAACTGTGTCTACCGCTTCATAGTCTAAATTTAAACGCCGGGGATCAATTCCTGCATTAGTAAATATTTTTTTGGTATGCTGAGGCGGACTACCCCCAGATATCCAAATCGGCATATCTGGATATTCACGCGCTAATTTAGCTGTAAACTTTTCCCTTTCTAATAGGCTAGTAGAACCGCCTAAAACTAATATTGCTTGTGGTTGAATCAAACTTTCTTGTATGTTTTTATACGTTAAAAACGTAAATAGGGATAGTATACAAGCCATAAAACCTAAAGATTTACCTGTCAACAGTAGCTGATTCAAGGTTCTTAATCTATGTTTATTTCTATGGGAATTTTTTTTAACAATCAGCACCATAACGAAAAAAGATGATGGTCGATACAGGATTGTTAGAGGATGTTTTAAAAGTATTGGGCGAATAAGTTCCCTACTATACAGGCAATCTAATCGCCAATTTTAACATTAATTTAGACTTGACAAACATCCTCTTGGATACACATCCAAAACCTAGCAGGTTACAAAACTGGAATTAGTCTCATTTGTTGCTAATACAGTTTTCTATCCCTAATTAATACAATCAGGAAAAAAGTTACGGATGGTGATATTTAGTTCAGCACATTTCTTTCAATTTTACACCTGTGCTGTCTTACTATAGAAAATCATGTAATCTACTACACTATTATGCAAAATAAACACGGCTACCCCTTGCAGACTATCAGATTTTTACTGAAACTACTATTATCTTCGGCTTTGCTCTCGCTATTAATTAAATATGCAGATCCGTTTCTATGGATTCCAGCAACGTCTACAAATGCGCTCATTATGGTTTTATCACCAACTATGATTATGGCAACTGTTCTATTATGGCGAGTACCAAGACAAAAGTAAAATTAACAAAAAAAATATAGGTGGTGTTGTTAAAATCAGCTAACCTAACGGCATTGACATCAAAAAGCATCTTACTAAGCTGGGAGTCTCGTTTGTGAACATTGGTCAATGGATAGGTATAATTGCCTTAGTTATATCATTGTATATATTGTGGCAACTTCGTGAAGTTTTGCTACTAATATTTGCCGCTGTGGTGTTAGCAACGACTTTAAATCGTCTAGCTCGACGTTTCCAAGCCTTGGGAATCAAACGAGGATTAGCTGTTTTATTGGCTGTGGTAATTTTCTGGGTTGGTGTGGTTTGTTTTTTCTGGTTGATTGTACCACCCTTTGTCCAGCAATTTCATGAACTTACCTATAGAGTTCCTCAAGGTTTTGAACGTTTTAATGCTTGGGTTGATGAACGCAGAACTTATATCCCTCCACAATTGTTACCTTACATACCTGATTTGAATAGTTTAATCGAACAAGCACAACCGCTATTTAATCGCCTATTAGGTAACTCTTTTGCTTTTGTCTCTGGATCTTTAGAAGTTGTTCTGAAAATTTTATTAGTATTAGTTTTAACGGGAATGTTTTTAGCTAATCCTCACGATTACCGAAAAGTATTTATCCGCCTCTTTCCCTCATTTTATCGCCACCGGGTCAATGGGATTTTAAATCAGTGTGAAATATCGTTAGAGGGATGGGTTACTGGTGCTGCAATTGGAGTCTCCGTGGTGGGTTTAATGAGTTTGCTGGGCTTATCAATCTTACAAGTAAAAGCAGCCCTGGCCTTAGGAGTTTTAGCCGGATTTATGAATTTAATTCCTAATCTTGGTCCAACTATGAGTGTATTACCCGCTATGGCGATCGCTCTATTAGATAATCCTTGGAAAGCCCTGGCTGTCTTCATTCTCTACTTTGTGATTCAACAGGTTGAGAGCAATTTTATCACACCTGTGGTCATGGCACATCAAGTATCTTTACTCCCTGCTGTCACCCTAATTTCTCAATTATTCTTTGTGACATTTTTGGGATTTTTAGGATTATTTTTGGCACTTCCTCTTACCGTTGTGGCAAAAATTTGGGTTCAAGAAGTTTTAATTAAAGATGTCTTAGATCAATGGGTTCATCCTCACGAAAATAATACAGAATTAGTCATGGTTGAACAATTTCTTGATGTCGATGATCCCGAAATTACCTAATATTCATTGATTTACTCTCTCTACAACCTCTACAACCTCGCTGCTGTTCTTGATTTATTCATAAGTTAAACTTATCAAATTTTAATTTTTAATAAGTTTTTTCAAAAAAAATTTTTGTTTTTTAGGTTTACAGGAGAAAAATTATGATAATATAGTCATATTATTATAATGGAGTGTTGAAAACAATTTATAAAAGCACAGGTTTCCATTATTAAAATATCATGTCTGAAAAAAAAAGTCAATAGAGTTGATGCTCAAAAAAAATTGCCGCAAATTTGAGAAATTTTTTTGAATCTGAGAATGTGATTCTCAGTAGGTCAGCAAAATCAAAAACCTCCGGTTTTTGAACACTCACCTACACCAACAGTATTATATTTAATGAGTAAACTACGCCAAAATACCAACTGGATCAAGACGAAAAAGAGGGTTAATTACAGCACTTACCGATGTTATGAGGTACAAAGTCACCCCACCCCCAACCCCCTCAGGAGGGGGCTTAATATGTACCTCATAAGAGCGGAAACCCCTGTAACAGTATGCACCCGTTATTTTTAGGTATTAACCAAAACCAGGAATTAATCGCTTTAATGCACGACCAGCGACATCACCATAGCGCAATTCACCACAGAGGATTTTACCCATAATCTGAGCGCCAGAGGGGCGTTTGACACCGACTTTATAACCAATACCGGGGAAGCGATAAAATGCTCCTGCTAATTTTTGCGCCCAAGCCATATCAGTTCCCCATTGTTCGTTAATGGCATCGGTATAATTTGCTAAAGCGTTGGCATCACCACTTAAAGCATCGTGAATAAATCCTGCTGCTAGGACACCGCTAAAAATAGAGGGACGAATACCTTCAGCAGTAAAAGGGTCAACTACACAAGCTGCTTCTCCTGCTAAAACTGCGTTTTGGGTGTGTAGCTTTTGATTACCATCCCAAATACACAAAGGATGACCGTATTGTTTACTATTTTTGACATCTACATTAAAAAATTGAGCGTATTCATCTAAAATTTTCTTAAAGTCTTGGGGTTCACCACCGATAAATGTACCAACACCAATGGAATAACCGTCATCTTTGGGAAAATTCCAGATATAGCCGTTTTTGATTAAACCAAATTCAAAGTGAATTGTGGTTTTCTTTTCAACGGTTGCGGGAATTTCAGCCTCTAATGCGCCAGCTAGACGGCGTTTACGGTCTTTAAAACCGAGCCATTTAGCCATTGGACCCTTTGCACCGTCGGCGGCGATAAGATAACGACCCGTGACTATTCCTGTAGCTGTGGTCACTTGCCAAGAATCGTTTTTAAATTCAATACCTGTGACTTCTGTATTATCTTGTAGTTCAGCCCCTTGGTTTTGAGCTTGTTGGATTAAGAAGTGGTCAAAAATTTCCCTGCGTACCATCCATACGGGTTCTTTAATATCTATTTTTGCTTCCACGGGATCACCTAATTTCCAGGTAAAGCGCAAAGAGTCTATTTTAGTGGAAATTGCGGGGTTAAAGTCAAAATCGAACCATTGGGCAATTACTGGTGAGACACCACCACCACAAGGCTTATATCTAGGTAAGGATTCCTTTTCTAGGACTAAGACTGAGCGACCCTTTTTAGCTAGATGGTAAGCGGCTGTGCCACCGGCAGGTCCAGCCCCGACAATTATGCAGTCGTACATGATGGCTAATTTTTTAATCTGATTTTAATTAGTTTGTTTTCCAGTATATATAGAGGATGATGATTTTTTATAAATTTTTAGTGAATAAGTAAGTAGTTGTGCAAAATAAATTTCCATATTGAGGAAAGGTAACAGGTGACAGACAAGAGATAGAGATATTTATCTTGTTTTCCCAAATGTGCAATTAATTTTTTCCCAGGTACTTTGCTCTGGATTTACAGCAATTTTCATGTAATTGTACCACACATTTGTTTTTATATTCCTTTCTTCCTTTGCGACTTTGCGCCTTGGCGTGAGACTTGAAAATGTGGTTTATTTACCTAAAAATCACTGTAATTTGTATGATTCTAGCGGGTAAGATGCCTGCACCACAACATCTAGCTAGATAAGGATGAAAATAAAAGTCTGAAATTAATACCAAGCAATTGGGTTATAAACCGCTTTTATACGGAAAAACCCACTTTATGGTGGGTTTAAGAACCTTGATTTTTCCTCAATCACACTCCAGTAGGACTTTAGTTATGTAGTAGCGAATTATATTCACTGTTAACTTTTAAAATATCCTCCTAGACGGTTGAGATGTCCTTTTCCTTTTCTGCCAGCAGTTCGTCTATTTTGGCAGTATACTTGTTGGTTAGTTTTTGGAGTTTGTCTTGTTGATCTCGTGCTTCATCTTCAGGGATTTCAGCGTTTTTTTCCTGTTTGCGAATGGACTCAATAGCATCCCGGCGGATATTACGAATTGCTACACGACCTTCTTCCGCGTATTTAGCCGCAAGTTTGACAAATTCCTTACGGCGGTCAGTTGTTAACGGGGGAATATTCAAGCGGATCACAATACCGTCATTGCTGGGAGTTAAGCCCACATCTGACAGAGAAATGGCTTTTTCAACAATATTCAAGCTGCTCTTATCGTAGGGCTGAATCAGGATGGTGGAAGCATCTGGTGTGCTAATGTTTGCCAGTGATTTTAAGGATGTTGGTGTACCGTAATACTCTACTTGTACTTTATCTAACAAACTCGCATTGGCGCGACCAGTGCGAATTGTATTAAAAGCCCGTTGAGTAGATTCAACGGTTTTCTGCATTGTACTTTCAGCTTCAGCTAATTTCACAAGAACCTCCCACAAGGGTGCCAATAGATTCTCCCATAACTGCCCGGTGGATATTACCTCGCACCGTTAAGTCAAATACTAAAATGGGGAGATTATTTTCTTTACATAGGGCAATTGCGGTACTATCCATGACTCGCAAATCTTTAGCCAAAACGTGGGCGTAGGTAAGAGTAGTAAAACGCTTGGCATCAGGATACAATTTAGGGTCAGCATCGTAAATTCCGTCCACTTTGGTGGCTTTGAAAATCACTTCTGCTTCGATTTCTGCTGCTCTCAAGGCCGCAGTGGTATCCGTAGTAAAAAAGGGATTACCTGAACCAGCCCCAAAAATTACCACCCGACCTTTTTCTAAATGACGGATAGCACGTCGTCGAATATATGGTTCTGCTAGTTCTTGCATAGCAATGGCGGTTTGAACCCTTGTCTGTATTCCCATTCGTTCTAGGGAATCTTGCAGGGTCATGGCGTTCATGACTGTGGCAATCATGCCGATATAATCAGCAGTAGCCCGATCCATGCCTGCTGAGGCGGCTTTAACACCTCTAAAAATATTACCACCACCAACAACGATAGCGATCTGAACACCGGTGGCTATCACCTCTCCTATTTCCTTAGCTATTTCCTCGACCACTTCCGGGTCAATGCCATAGCCCAGGTTGCCCATTAAGGCCTCACCGCTCAGTTTAAGTAAAACCCGTCGGTAATTCGTTCCCATGAAGTTCCGCTTTATCAAAAAAGTTGCAATTGCCTCCAATTTAAGATAGCAGTACAGTGGCTATCTGTCTCTAGTTACCTTGTCCCTGATCTAAATCTACATTTTCTATGACAATTTCTACAAACGGACTTACTTCCCCAAAAACCTGGCTTTGGCAAGGTTTCCCCATTTGTTACCAAACCCAAGGAACTACAGGACCTGCTATTATCCTGATTCATGGTTTTGGTGCTTCCTGGTTACATTGGCGCAAAAATATTCCCGCTTTAGCTGTAACCTGTCGGGTTTATGCCATTGATTTAATCGGCTTTGGTGGTTCAGCTAAACCTAAACCGGGGGAAAAAATTACCTACACATTAGAAACCTGGGGACAACAGGTAGCTGATTTTTGCCGGGAGGTCATTGGTGAACCAGCTTTTCTCATCGGTAATTCTATCGGTTGTATTGTCGCTATGCAAGCGGCGGTAATTAACCCAGATATGGCTCTGGGAACTGCTTTGCTTAACTGTTCTTTGCGGTTATTGCATGATCGTAAACGTCTCAGTTTACCTTGGATAAAACGTTTTGGTACGCCAATTTTACAAAACTTTTTAGCGATTGAATCTGTGGGTAATTTCTTTTTTAGTCAGTTAGCTCAACCAAGGACAGTTAAAAATATTCTTTTACAAGCTTATGCTCAGAGGGAAACAGTAACAGATGAGTTAGTAGATATTTTAATGACACCGGCAAAAGATCCTGGGGCTGCGGCTGTATTTTTAGCTTTTACTGCTTATTCCAGTGGTCCTTTACCGGAGGATTTATTACCTATAATATCTTGTCCAGTAATTATTTTATGGGGAACGGCTGACCCTTGGGAACCTATTAATTTAGGTAGAGAGTTAGCCAATTTTCCCCAAGTCCAAAAGTTTATTCCTTTAGAAGGTGTAGGCCATTGTCCTCAAGATGAATCTCCTGAGTTAGTTAATGGTATTTTACTTGATTGGATTGGTGAACAACATTAATCTCTATCTATTTTTTACAGATAACTTGGTTTTAACCAGGTTATCTTATTTACCACCAATAGCGATCTCTATAACCTCTATAATCTCCATGATGTCCATGATATCTATGACCTCCATGATGTCCATGATATCCATGATGTCCATGATGTCCATGATATCCATGACCTCCAGATAGAAGCTGCTGTTCTTCTACAGATAAATCTACCACTAAATCAGATGGAACATTTTGATTTGACATAATAGTTTTTAACCTCAATGAAGTTATGGATCGTATACCTATTCTTATTTTATAAAGGTATTTTTGATCAAATTAATGATGCTATAGTTAGAAACTAATAATTATAATTTCTATCTTTAGATTGATATTATAACTTACACAATTGTCGCAAAAAATCATCATATCATTTTTTGGTAGTCAAGGCTTTAAGGTCTGATGAGTGTTACCATAGCTGATCGAAGTTAGGACTAAAGTTATAACTACTATCTCATCTGTTATCCTAATTGCGTAAGTCCTAGATACAGCACTTCCCGGTGTTATGAGGTACATATTTAGCGGGCAAGATGCCCGCACCACAAGAGTTTCATGATTCAAATTTGTACTTCATCAGATCGGAAACCGCTGTATATAGCAATTCGGATTCAATTCAGGTACAAGCAGTAATAATTAAACACAGATAATATTGTAGTTCATTAAACTAGGAAATACTAGATATATTTAATATTTATGTTAATTCAATAATAAATGCGGTTTTTGTGGATATTATTCCTATAATCAAGTATTTATGTTTTAACCAAATTATTAGAAAAATATATCTCTTATGACAGTGCAAAAATAGATATATGATCTAACTTGAGAATTATGATTTTCTGATAAATAATGGTTATGTTTGAATTGTTAGTTATAAAAACAGCTAATGCCAATTAAATTAGTGTTAATGATGAGGTAGAATCATGTCAGTTAATACGATTGAATCTGAGTTACTTGTTGAGTTATCTAAACAAGAACAACAGCTTTTATCTGGAGGTAAAAAGGGAGTTCTGGAGGGTACAGGTAATTTTGTCTACGGTGGTCAAACTTTTCCAGCTACTTTTACAGTGACAGTTAGAAATCTACCTGACATAGAGAAACGAGAAGAAACTCCCTAAAATACCATAGACTTTCATGGATTTTTCAAGACTGAAAGCAATTGTCCCTGATGGTAATTATTTCCTATAAATTAGATCCATTACTTCCTTGTTAATCAATTTATAGTCTAATTCTCATTGGAGAATTAGACTTTTTTAATGATTAAAAATAAAAGAAAATATTTGCGAATAAATTACTCCATTAAAAGTACAAATAAAAAGAAAAGGTAACTGCTATTTATAGTAGTTACCTTTTGATCTTCAACACTTTTAATTACAGCACTTCCTGGTGTTATGAGGTACATATCTAGCGGGCAAGATGCCCGCACTACAAGAGATTTATCTTGAATGAATTACCTAAGTTTTCTCCTGTTTTGAATAATTCCAGAGTTTAAACTAGGGGACTAACTTATTAACGTAAGTTGCTAGTTAGGGAAAATGTCTGGGTCAGAATGTCCAGGATTCAAGGATTTACAGAATTAAAAGGGAAAATCACTCATCTATTACCCATTACCAGCCTTAACCAGATAACCAGCAACTTGAGTTATTAGTAACATTAGTTTTGATCTTCATCATCGGAAGAAGTTTGGTTACTGTCAGACTCATCGGTACTTTTTACTTCAGAAGGATATATATTGATTACTGGTCTGAATACCACTTTCTGTCTTACTCCACCACGTCGACGACGTAGAGGTTGGTAATTATCGCATCCTCCAGATAAAAGTTGTTGTTCTTCTGCGGATAGTTCTACAAGTAAATCAGTTGTGATGTTTTGGTTTGACATAATTATGTGCCTCAATTAGTGGAATTGCTTCGCTTTTAATTGGGAGAAAAGAGGAAGGAGGAAAGAGAACATCCAAGACTACCCAAAACCTTCCAAAAATTAATTATTTTGAGTTGGTTATATCAGCTTTCTCTTTCCCAAAACACCATGTTAAAATTAAGTGGTTACCCAATTTGTTTGTGAGTTTTGTCCGCTTAATATCTCGGCTATTTGTGAAAATTAATCATCACCAGATTCACTCTCCTTTTCACCATATTCACGCTTGTCCTTATCATGATGGTATCTTCTCCACCTATAACAGATTATTGGTCGTCTCCTCCCGCCAGACAGAAACTGTTGTTCTTCTGTGGATAACTCCACAAGTAAATCAGATTTAATGTTTTGATATGACATGATTGTTAGGTCTCAATTTGTGAATAGGTTTCATTCACCTATGCTTATTTTATAACTATTTATTATGGGAAATAAATGATTCTGTAGTTATAAAGTTTTGAGATTTTAAATTACTCTGAGGTTATATATCTATTTAGATAAATCTCTCTCTTTTAACTCATGTTTATTTATCCAATGCAAAAAAGGTTAAAAATTTTTCAAAAATCTTAATTTAGGAATGAATTTACGGAGTTAAAAACTGCAAATGTTCGCCAGGTTTTGATAAGAAAGTATCAGGAGTTCCTTGAATTTTTACTTGACCTTTGGCGATGAAAACAATCCAATTAGCGCGATGAATGACACTAGGACGATGGGTAATTAAAATTGTGGTTTTACCTGTGCGATATTCCAAAAGACGATCTAAAACATTAGCTTCACTCATAGGGTCTAATCCGGCGGTAGCTTCATCTAAAATTAGTATAGGTGGATTTGTGAGAATGCCGCGAGCGATCGCTAATCTTTGTCTTTGTCCACCAGAAAGATTTGCACCAAATTCTCCTAAAACGGTTTGATATTTATTAGGTAATTGACTAATAAAACCATCGGCATCAGCAATATCACAAGCTTTAACTACCTCTTCAAAAGAAATATTAGGTGTGCCTAAACGGAAGTTTTCTAAAATGGAACGACTCCAAAAATGAGGCTCTTGGGGAACATAAACTACTTGTTGTCGGTAACAATCTAAAGCAATATCTTGGATATTTAAAAATCCGATGCGAATATTACCAGAATCTGGGACATATAAACCAGATAATAATTTAGCCAAAGTGCTTTTACCACAACCTGATTTACCAATTAAAGCAATTGTTTTTCCTCCTGGAAGCTGAATAGAAAAATCATCTAATAAATCAACTCTTCCGGGGTGATGAAATTTAAGATTTGCACAACTAATATCAGCATTGCTGGAAATTTGTACAATTGGTTTTTGACTTCCTCCTACTACTTCTGGTGTGGCATCAATAACTTCTAATAATCGAGAAACTGCCGTTTGAGAGCGAAAATATTCATCCACAAAACTAACTAATGAGTTAATTAAAGCTAAAACATTTACTTCTAAAGCATTAAAAGCTAACATTTGACCGATGCTTAAATTTCCTTTAATTACCAAAATACTGCCAAATCCTAGTAAGAGAACGCCACCAATTGTGGATATAATTCTAGCAAGAGTACCGTTAATAATTGCTATTTGTACTGTACTAAAAGCAAGATTAGCTAGACGACCAAAACGACTTTGAAATTCATCCCAAAATTGAGGAGCAGCATTGGTAGTTTTAATGACTTGTGCGCCTTTAAATGTTTCTACTAAAACACCTTGATTTTCTGCTCCTAAAACTAAGAGACTGCGGGTTTTTTGTTGCAAAATAGGTAAGAAAGGTAAAGTAGATAAAGTCATTAAACCCGCAACTAATAAAGCAGCTATTGTTAATTGCCAGCTATAAAACAACATTAAGCCAAGAGAAATTATAGCGATAAAAAACTGACTGGGTAAAACAATCACAATTTGTGATACTAATTGGTTAATTTCGCCAATATCTCGGAGTCTACTAGTAATTTCACCACTGCGACGGGATTCATAATAATTTAAAGGCAATTGCAGAAGTTTACGACCAAATTCTAAGACTAAACCTAATTGTAATCTTTGTCCAAAATGAGAAATCATTAAAGCTTGAAATACTTGTAAACCTCCACTAAATAAACTCATGACAACAACAGCAGAAACCACAACAGTAAGTAATTGTACATCTCCACGAACGAGAACATCATCTGTTAATAATTGAATCAAAACCGGAGTTCCTAAAGCTAGTAAACCCAGGACAATATTAATCATTAAAACCTGAGTTAGTAAGCCACGATAGGGTAAAATGCGACGAAAAAAGCGCGTTATTCCACCTTTTGATTGTTCTTGGGGTTGGTCAGAAAAACGATCTGGATCTGGCTCTAATAAGAGCATTACCCCATTCCAAGCAGCAGTTAGTTCTTCTTTAGTCAAATAACGGATTCCCACCGCAGGATCGGCAATAACGTATTTTTTCCCTTTTTTACCATATAAAACAACCCAATGATAGCCTTGCCAATGGATAATTGCAGGTAATGTAATTTCTGTAATTCTGTCTATAATTTCTGGAGAAGCTTTAACTGCTCTAGCATTAAAACCGAGATTTTCTGAACCTCTTTTCAAACCTAATAATGTTGTTCCTAATTGTCCAGTACCAACGGCTTCCCGACTTTTAATCATACTTAAAAAATGTCCATAATGCTTGCTAATAGAAACTAAACAAGCTGCTCCACAGTCTTCTTCACTTAACTGTAAAGTACACTGATAATTTTGATGATTTTTAAAAGTATTGAGCATATTAAACATAATTATTAAGAGTATTTTAGTAGGTTGGGTTGACCTATGTTACCCAACTTTATTCACACAGCTTTGGATGCTCTTGAGGAGGTTGATTTGACCTATGTTACCCAATTTTTAAAAAGCTTGTGTTGGGTTGCGCTATCCCTTAACCCAAGCTATATTTTCACCTATGAATTAGTGATTAACTTGCTTTTTCTCAGAATAAATTGGAGTACAGTTTCCCGACGAGAAATAATATCAGCGCGTCCTTCCATGCCAGATTTGAGATAACATAAATGATTACCTTTTCCTAGAAATAGACTTTCTGGTTCAATATTAATTTCATAAGTAGCTAATTGGGGTGTATTAATAATTGAATTATTCGGATTATTTTGTGTGGTTGCTAAAACATCTGCACCAACAGTTTTTACAGTTCCTTTGAGAGTTCCATAGTCAGGATAGGGACAAGCGGAAACTTGCATTTGTACTGCTTGGCCAGTTTTTACTTTGTCAATATCTTTAGCAGGAACGTGAGCTTTGATAATTAAAGGAGCATCTACAGGAGAAATTTGAGCAAGGGCTTCACTTAGTTGTACAACCTGTCCAGGGTTGCGGAGTTTCAGTTGCATAATTGTACCATTGTTTGGGGAGCGAATCACACTTTTATTCAACTCATTTTCTAATTGTTGTAGTTCTTGACGAGTGCGGATTTGTTGTTTTTGTAGTTCTAAACGTTGTTGTATTAATGTTTCTTTTTCTTTTTTTAATGCTGCTAAATTAGCTTCACCTTTGGACTTTTCTTGTTTAATTTTTTCTAATGCTACTGTTATTATTGCATGACTGGGATTGACGACACTTTTTGCTTTTTCTAGGTTTATTTGTGCTAATTTAACAGCTTGTTCTTTTTCGTCTTGGAGATTTTTAGCACTAAATTTAGCTTGTTCTAATTTTGCTTGAGCCGATTTAACGGCTTGTTCTTTTTCCTCGACTAAATTCTGAGATATTGCTCCTGATTTAGCTATATTCTGTAAACGATTTCTTTGTAATATAGCGAGTTTTAATGCTGCTTCTGCTTCTTGTTCCGTGGCTATTAATACGTTCTCTTTTTTTAATCTTGCTAATTGTTCCTTGGCTAAATTCATAGTTATTTTAGCTTGTGTCATTTCTGCAATAGCTTTAATTTGTTGCTCTTTATAATTACGTTGAGTTCCAGTTAATTCAGCTTGGGTAGCTATAATAGTCCGGTTATTTAAGTTAGTTTGAGCAATTATTTGAGTATTGATTTGATTAATTTGAGCATCAATTTGAATAAGTTGTAATTGATTTTTTTCAAAAGTATTTTGCAGTTGTCTTTTTTGAGATTGTAGTTGGGAATCATCAATATAAGCAATTATTTCTCCTTTATTTACTACCTGATTTTCTTTGACAGCAATTCCTTTAATAGTTCCCGTCATTGCTGATTCAACTAACCGTAATTCTCCCAATGGTCGGATAGTTGCAGGAACTTTAACTGTGACGTTATAATAAAGAATGGAGGTAAGACTCCCCGCAAATATAAACATACTTATCATCACCCCTCCACCAATATGAATCCATTTAGTAATATGAGGAAGAAACTCATTAGTTTCTAAAATATGGAGATGATCAGAATTTGATTCATTTAAGTTATGGGAATAATTCACAACATTGCACCTTTACTTATCAATTAATAGTTAAATTAATGAAATTTCGTTCTTCAATACCTAATAAATTAACTATAAACATTGTTAGTTAATAATTCATAAATCTCAGGGTAGAAACTAATGTTTGCAAATTTATTACTAAAAGTAGAGACAAAATAACTTCTAAAAGTAGAGACAAAATAGTTTTTTATCACTATGTTCTTAGTTCATCTATTGTTAATAGATTGATTTTCTTTCCTAAGATGTTCCCAACTTATAGTTTTTATATAAAAATCTTTCTCTGAAAATAAACAAAATAAAATTTAATATCTATATTTTTAAATATCTGCAATTTCAGAAACATAATTTGTCTATATCAGCAATTATTCAGTAATTAAAAAGTATTTTAACTAACATATAAGCACAAGTAGCACTACCGACAGGAACGGTCAAATTATCTATTCCCCAAAAAGAAAATGCTTCTAAAATCGTGGCTATTAAGGCAACTATTAAAGAAGCTATCCAAGTTTGCCAAAAATTACCTTGAGTAATAAGTAAAATAGTTACACAAATCAAATAACTAATTAAAGTCACTGTTAAAGAACCTTCCCAGCTTTTTTGACAACGGAAAAATATGTATTTATGTTTGCCAAAACCTTTACCAATTAAAGCAGCTAATCCATCTCCCCAAGCCATAATCATAATACCTAAAACAGCATATTCAGGCTGGTGTAAATGCCAAAAAATACCCACTAAAACCCCAATACTTACAGCATAAAAAAATGTTCCTAAACTATGACGACCGATGCTATTAATACCAGGAAGAATGGGGAATTTATAGGATAATACGGTGATAATACTCGCCACAACTGAGGCCGTAATTCCCACGTAAGCAGGAATATCTAACCACCAAGCAATTAAAATTACATTACCCATGCCAATATGCACGATTTTACGAACGATTTCCGTTTCACTATCAGTAAAACGATATACTACCCAAGCAATGCAGATAATTAATCCCACCCAAACCGCAGCCGGGGCAATTTGCAGCGATAATGGAGAAATGGTTTCCAAGCTAAGAAATGTGTTAAACAATGTTAAATAGAGGTATTTTTCACTTTAATTCTACTTTATTAGATTTGGGCATGAAAATATTATTGATTTCACTGATTAAAGGTTATCGCTTATTTATTTCTCCTTTGTTTCCCCCCACTTGTCGCTTTCAACCGACTTGTTCTATGTATGCGATTCAAGCAATTGAAAGGTTTGGGGTATTTCGGGGTGGTTGGATGGCTATTATGCGGATTTTACGCTGTCACCCTTTTCATCCAGGAGGTTATGATCCTGTTCCCAATGTACGGGAAAAATCTTGTTGTGAACATAAAGATTAAATACAAATATTGTTTTAATTAGGATTAAAGCACGAGTCACGGAATACGAACCACTCCAAGCACAGAGAATACAGAGAAATGAGTTTATCCTAGAAATTCCTTCGGGGTGAATGTTGTGAAAAATTAGTTCTTGTCCATATTTTTAGTATATACTAAAAATATGAAATTTGAATGGGATACAAACAACATTGGTGATCAAACAATTATTAAAACTTGTTTCATAACTTTTTCTACAGAGTAAAATAGCGATCGCTTTTTCGGATGTGGGAAGGGCGAAGGTGAAAACCTCACTGAAGGATTGATAGTCACTCATACCTTAATTTTTTCTGCATTCTCTTTTTTATGAATCAAAATATTATTAATACTTTACATCAACAGGGTTTAGATTATTATCGTAGCGGTAATTATCAACAAGCAATTGCTAGTTTTGATGCAGTTTTAGAATTATCTGCTGATTTTTCCATGGCGTATATTAATCGTGGTAATATCTTTCATATTTTAGGTAATTATGAAAAAGCGATCGCTGATTATAATCAAGCTATAAACATCAATCCTAATTTTGCTCAAGCTTATCATAATCGTGGCAATAGTTATTATGCTTTGCAAAAATACCAAAATGCTATTAATGATTATAATCGTTCTCTAGAAATTAATCCTAATTTGGCTACAGCTTACTACAATCGCGGTTTAATTTATGCTCATCTCCAAAATTATCACCAAGCAATTAAGGATTTTAATCAAGCATTAACAATAGTTCCTGATGATATTCAAGTTTATTATCAACGGGGTTTAATTTATAGTAATTTAGGCGATTATCACCAAGCAATTAGCGATTATAATCAAGCATTACAAATTAATCCTGATTTAGATAAAGTATATGCTTTTCGAGCTAATGCACATCACCAATTAGGAAATTATGAAAATGCAATTACTGACTATAATCAATCATTACAAATTAATCCCCTTTTAGCTACAGCTTACTATGGACGGGGAACGGTACGGGAAGCTATGCAGGATTTTGTTGGTGCTGTTGCAGATTATACTCAATCAATATCAATCACCCCAGAATTTGCGCCAGCATATTGCAAACGAGGTGACGCTCACAATTTTTTAGGTAATATACAAGCAGCAATTAAAGACTATAACCAAGCATTAGCAATAGATTCTGACTTTTTAGCCGCCTATTATCACAGAGGAAATATTCATTATAAAATCAGAAATTTTACTGATGCAATTAGTGATTTTACTGAAACTTTACGATTAGATCCCCAATCCGCTGTATTTTATAGCGATCGCGCTAATGCCCGTTATGCTCTAAATGACTATCAAAAAGCCATATCTGATTATACCCAAGCAATCAGTATTAACCCTAATTTAGCTGAAGACTGGTTTAATCGAGGTCGTAGTTACTTGCTTATAGGAGAATTAAAAGCAGCATTGACAGATTTAAACCAAGCAATACAATTACAACCACGTTATCCCCTAGCCTATTTAGTCAGAGCGGATATACATAGACAACTGGGGAATCAGTCAAACGCCATTACGGATTTCCGCAAATCCGCTGATCTTTATTCCCAGTCAGGAAATATACAATATTATCAGGAGATTATGAAGCTGATTTCCAGAATTTCCGAGGTGAGTTAACAATAGCGTCACCCACCACACCATGTTACCAATACATTACCAATACAGGTTATTCTATCGTAGATTTAATTTCTCGATAGCGTTCCTGAAGATCCTGAATCGTAAATAAAGCCTGAAATTGCAACCCACTAGACTCATATAACGCCCCACCCCCTTGCAATCTATCTATCAGTGAAATTACGCTATTTACAGTATAACCTGCTGCTTGTAATCGCTCCACAGCTTTGAGTGCAGATTGTCCAGTTGTTACCACATCTTCCAAAACTACGACTTTCGCACCCTGGGGTAAACTCGGACCTTCAATGTAAGCCATTGTACCGTGTCCCTTGGCTTCCTTACGAATAATTAAAGCTGGTATCGGTCTATTTTCATAGACAGAGACTACACTCACTGCTGATACAATAGGATCAGCCCCTAAAGTTAAACCAGCTACAGCCTGAGTATCTTCAGGTAAGATATGTAACAATAGTCTCGCCATGGCTAAAGCACCCTGGGGATGAAGTGTTACTTGTTTCCCATTAATATAGTAAGAACTACGTTGTCCAGAAGAGAGAACAAAATCACCCTCTTGATAAGCAAGCTGACAAAATAAATCTAGTAGCTGATGACGGAGAATAGTTAAATCAGTAGTAATCGCCCAAATATTTGAGTTATGATGGCTTTGAGTGGAATAGGACATTATAAACCATGAAAAATTGTGGGAAACCAAACCTAAAACTCAACAGAGTTTTGAAATTAAGCATAAATTAAGACTTACTCCAGCAAGTATAGACCTTTACGGTGAGCCTTGTAAATAAAATGAGCGCGGAGGGACTTGAACCCCCGACCCACAGGACCGGAACCTGTTGCTCTATCCACTGAGCCACGCGCCCTTATATATCTGACAGTATAACATAGATTTTGAATTTAGTCAGGTTAAATTACAAATAATTTGTGGGGTCAACGAGTGTACTATCGCTGTGGACTGGAAAGGCCTTTTGTTTGAGGAGATTTTGGGAATCTGTGTCTAATTGATTGTGAGTAGCTTCTAAGAATAGGCGATCGGTATTTAAACGCTATCATTAATTTAACTTCATAGATCATAGATTGGGGATTACTACCCAGTCCGTATCGAAACAGACTTGATTATTTTCATTAAGTTAGTAAAATTAAAAAGATTAGGAAAAATCAATTTATTAATCTTACTTGTGAGCAAACGTCAGATTATTTATATAATATTTACCTTCACCTTAGTGTCCATGATTGGCTTTTCTAAATTTTTAGGAAAAGTCCCCACAGTTCCTTGTGAAAATTGGGGATTTGTTAGTTTCAAAACCGCAAAATCTTACATTTATCCTGAGAAAGTTATAGTTAACCCCTGGTTTGGTCAGCATAAAATATATGCCATATTTATAGTTCCCAACGGGCATTTATATGATAATTTCATCACCATTAATTTAGGAAATAATCATATTTTTTGTGGTGATGTTAGCAGACTTCCTTACAATCAAGATGGTGTTATTGCTAAACCAGGATATGATCTTGCTAAAGGATATTTACATACTCGTACTGGCATCAAATTTATATTGGCTGGTAAAATTAATGAGATCAGAAAAGCCAGTAATTGGCAATTGGGTGTAGCTAGAGATAAGAATAATTGATCATAAAAACATTAGTCAAGATTTATTAAAAATTCAGCTATTTTTAACACAGATATTGATTGCTATAGATTTTTCCTTCATCTTGTAAATCCTTAAATCCTGCAAATGCTGATTCTGACAAAAAACCTAAATTTGTGATCAATTTATTAATTATTCCCGACTCACAAATACAAAACCCCGCGTTTTGGCAGATGTTGTATCAACAGTATTCATAGCTTTCCATAAATCTGCTGTTTTTACCCAAACTGGTGGATATTTATAACGAGAAACATCCATAATTAAAAATCTATCTGTTGTTTGATTATATGCAGCTAAAGGGGAAATATGTCCGCCTCTTTCTTGTCCGATTTCTTTGCGTAAATAGTTAATAATGACAAAGTTATTTCGTTGTTTTAAATTCTCGGCGGCTAATTTGCGAAAATCTTCTAAATTAGTATCACTAGCATGATAAACTCTAACTTTCACATTATAACTTCCTAATAATCCTCCTAATTCATCTAAGGTCATACCTTGACGAGAAACCACTTCAGGACTGACTATATTTTTAGTTTTTTCATTACTAAAAAAGTTGTCTTGGGTAAATACACGAAATGGTTGATATTGAGGTGCTTCTGGTGCTGTAATTTTCAAGCTATTTAGTACCATAATCATACTTGCAACTCCACAATATGCCTGATTATTTTGGGTAACAAATTGTGTACTTAATGGGAAAAAATCATTCTTTGCTTGACTAGAAATTAATAATGTTTCCCCTTCAGGTGTATCAAAACCAATTAGGTTAGGAGTCAGAGGTAAGGTTTGGGCAAAAACATGACTTCCAGTAAAACCAATAGCGAAAAGTAAAAGTTGAATTGATGTTTTCAGAGATGTAATTTTTGGAATTTTCATGATGATATTTCCTCAATAATTTACTGTTAAAAAATTCATGATTAAATCAATATTCCTGCAATACTAGCAGTAATAAAACCTGCCAATAATCCGCCAAACATAGTTTTTAAACCCATTCTGGCTAGGTCTTTTTGACGGTTGGGCGCTATTCCTGTCATGCCACCAATAGTAATTCCTATCGAACCAATATTAGCGAAGTTACATAAAGCATATGTGCTAATAATTATTGATCTTTGAGAGATGGTTTCTTTTTTGATCATTTCTCCTAAATCTAAATAGGCAATAAACTCATTAAGAATTGTTTTTTTGCCTAATAATGCCCCAACTTGTCCACAGTCAGACCAAGGTATACCCATTAACCAAGCAATAGGAAACATAATCAAAGATAATATCCATTCTAGAGATAATTGGGGATATCCTATCACAGTTCCCACCCAAGCAAAACAGGCATTAACAACAGCTAATAAACTCAAAAAGGCAATGATGATTACACCTACATTAACGGCTAATTTAACCCCTTCTATTGCGCCAGAAGTCGCTGCTTCAATAACATTAACATGATTAGTTTTGATGTCTACGTGAACCTTTCCTGTAGTTGCTGATATTTCTGTTTCTGGATACATAATTTTTGAGACTATTAAAGAAACAGGAGAAGTCATAAAAAAAGCGGCAATTAAATGTTCTGGGGGAATGCCAAAAGATAAATAAGCACCTAATACTCCACCAGCAATGGTAGCAAAACCACCAGTCATAACGGCGTGTAATTCGGATTGAGTCATATTTGCTACATAAGGTTTAACCATAAGTGCCGCTTCTGTAGGTCCTAAGAAAATATTTCCCGCACAAGACAAAGATTCAGAACCCGATGTTTTCATGGTTTTCATCATTACCCATGCTAAACTGTTAACAACTCTTTGCAAAATACCATAGTGGTAAAGAACACTAATAAATGATGAGAAAAAGATGATTGTTGGCAGAATTTGAAAAGCAAAAAAATGATCTTTGAAATTTTCACCAAAGACAAATTTTGCCCCAACATCAGAAAAAGCTAAAAAATTAGCAACCATATCTCCTAAAGATTTAAATAAATTCAAACCCCAAGGGGTTTTGAGAATTACTAAAGCTAAAACAAATTCTAATCCTAACCCCCAAACAATAGTCCGCCAACGCACAGCATTACGGTTAACAGAAAGGGCGTAGGATATGGTGATAAAAATGCAGATTCCCAAGGCAGAAATAACACGCTCCATATTCGGTATTTTAATATTTTCGTGGACAAAATGTGGACAAGATTCAGATTGTTTACCAACGGTAGGAGAACCTAATTGAGTTTCTATATTTAAACCTTTTGCACCTCCTAAAGATGCCATTTCTATAGCTTGACGAGGTGTAATCTAGTTTTGATAATCTGGTTCTGTAATATTATACAAAATCGTACCAAAAATGCGAAGCGTTTCCTAGTCTAATGAGGTACAAAATTATCTGTGTTTATCTGTGTTTATCTGTGTTTATCTGTGTTTAATTCTAAATTCTTGTACATCACTTGCGTTGTATTTATTTTGATGTATATATAAATATTTATATATGAATTGTCTACATATATTTATGGTAAAGAATAAATATAGTACACATATACTATATTTATCGCTGTAGCCACTTTAATTTATTAAAATACTTAACATTAATTTACATTTATTTATTAGGAATTTTTTTATTAGTTGTGCTAGGCTGAACAAAAGAAATTATTGCTAATATTTCTTAAATAGGAGAAGAACTTTCTAGGAAATTAATTTTTAACGAGCCTTCTCCATTAGGTTTGTCACCCTACTGATATTTGCAGTTTCAGCTAGGGTGTTAGGTTTTGGGGCATAGAGTTGTAAACTTAATTGATATAAATAATCAATTGAGTTATAGCTATTTTGCTTAAATTTATTGAATGTAATTCTCATTAACAGCAAATAAAAGGAGCTAATTAACGCTATGAGTTTTAATTTGAACTTAAACCCTGTAAGTGACTATGGCTTAATGCCAAATACCAATGAGTTGATGTTTTACGGTAATGGTAATGATTTAATTACTAGTTTCAGTAATACTCAAGCAACAATTGTTGCCGGAGAAGGGAACAATATCATTAATAGTGCAGCAGGTAACGATATAATCTATGCTGGAGCGGGTCAAGACTTCATCAACGCCGGCAATGGTAATAACACCATTTTTACTGGTGGAGGTGTTAACAATGTTCTTACTGGTAATGGTAATGATACCATTTATGCTGGTGATAATAATGATATCATTTATACAGGTAATGGTAACGATATCATTTATACAGGTAATGGTAATAACATTATTAATGCAGGTACGGGCAATGATCGGATTGTCCTAGGCAGTGGTCAAGATAAAATCATTCTTGAAGGTGGTAACGGCTCTGTCACGGTGTTTGGGTTTAATATCAACAGCGATAAGGTGAGTTTGGGAGAAAGCTTACTGGGCAAGTCATTACAATTTGTTACTCAAGGTTCAGATACCTTAGTCAAAACTGGTACTGATCTACTGGCGACCCTTAAGGGTGTAGCTAGGAGTTCCCAAGCCTTGTTAAATAAAATACCTCTCTATAGGTATAATGTTACTGATTTGGGTTCTTTAAGTACAAATACTAACGGTACAGTGGTAGCCGCCTCCATTAACGACTTTGGGCAAATTGCTGGGCGATATGATACTGGTGCAACGTTTATCAACCAGAACGCCACAACAAATGTTACTCAAACAAATAATGTCCGCCAAGGATTCATTTGGGAAAATGGCTCTCAAACTGCCTTGACTAATACAGGTATAAAAAACGGACAGTCTGATTTTGGCGCCGCCAATGGCGCAACTGTCACTTTGCTGACAACCAATGTTAATACAATTGGCAATTCTGGAATTATTTTGGGAACGGCAGACGAAGTGCGTCAACCCATACCTAAAGCAACAGATCGAGCATTAGTTTGGCAAAAGAATGGTAATAATTACAACTTAACTATCAATGACTTTGGTGGTCTTGAAAGTTACTTATTCAATGCGAACAACTTAAACCAGGTTGTGGGGCGTAATATCCTGTCCTCAGGTCAGGATCAAGCTATTTACTCAGAAAATGGACTGATCCAAGAACTGACAACTTTAGGAGGTGATGGTGGTACTGCACGCGGTATTAATAATAAGGGGCAGATAGTTGGCTACGTAGACAGCGATGACACTCTCAATGATCAGTTTGTGAATACGGCCGTGATTTGGCAAAAAAATACTAGTGGTACTTATACAATGCAAAACCTGGGAACTTTTGGCGCAGAAAAAGCCACTTTACGGGATATCAATGATGCGGGTCATATCATTGGCTCAACCAGTAATGGTTCGGGAGCAACTGCAACGAGTTCCGCATTTTTACTCAGAGACGGGAATTTCACAGACCTGGGTAGCCTTGGTGGTAACACTGGTTCAGCTAACGGAATCAATGAATTTGGACAAGTGATTGGAGCTTCCCAACTAGCTTCAGGTATAAACCATGCTTATGTTTGGAATGGCGGCGTGATGAGCGATTTGAATAATTTAATCACTACACCATTAACCTATAACGGTGCAACTGTCACCCTGAATAATGCTGTTAGCATTAATAATTTTGGGGATATTGTTGCAACTGGTACTTATACCTATACTAATAATGAGGGGCAAGCTCAAACGGGAACTCGTTCCTATTTACTGAAAGCGACTTGGTAAAGGATAGGTCATAATTGAATCAGTGAGGTATTTTATGACCTCACTGACCACTTCCTCAAACTTGTGATATTTTTATATTTATGATTTTTTTCTGTAGGGTTATTCGCTAGGTGCAAGATGCGAGTTAACCTAATTTCAAGCTATAAATTAAACAACGATAAGAACTGGCATTTATGAATCTACCCCTTCGG
Organism: Dolichospermum sp.; assembly: GCA_046070105.1. GTDB lineage: Bacteria > Cyanobacteriota > Cyanobacteriia > Cyanobacteriales > Nostocaceae > Dolichospermum. Next base: position 17,582 of record JBJUHT010000209.1, on the reverse strand, counting down.
AAATTAGGAGTTCTACCAAATGCTTGGGAAGTAAATCAAACATTTGCGGATATTACCCGTCCCGAAAAGACCCCGCAACCAGTTGTTTTAGCAACAGAAACTAAAACTCTACGCTGCGATTTATCCAAAGCTGCTATTATTGTCATTGATATGCAGAACGATTTTTGTCATCCTGATGGTTGGTTAGCACACATTGGTGTAGATGTCACCCCTGCCCAGCAACCGATTGCACCTCTGCAACAATTATTACCACAAATTCGGGCTGCTGGTGTACCTGTAATTTGGTTAAATTGGGGAAATCGTCATGATTTATTGAATATCAGCGCCGGGTTACTGCACGTATACAACCCCACAGGGGACGGTGTAGGATTAGGTGATGCTTTGCCCAGCAATGGTGCTAAGGTACTAATGAAGGGAAGTTGGTCTGCTGCGGTGGTGGCCGAATTGGAACAACTACCAGAAGATATCCAGGTTGATAAATATCGCATGAGTGGATTTTGGGATACTCCTTTAGATAGTATTTTACGAAATTTGGGTATAACTACAATCTTCTTTGCTGGTGTAAATGCTGATCAATGTGTTTTATCAACTTTGTCTGATGCCAATTTTTTAGGATATGATTGTATTTTAGTTAAAGATTGTACTGCAACAACTTCACCGGAATATTGTTGGTTAGCAACTTTATATAATGTTCAACAATGTTTCGGTTTTGTCACTGATTCTTCGGCAATTTTGACAGCAATTAATAATTAAGAATATGTACACTACTCGTTGTGTAATTCCAGTCATTAAATCTCCTAAAGATTATCAAGCATATCGTATTAGTCCCCATGACTCTAACCGATTAGCAATTATCTTTGATTCCACAAGTGCTAATACTTCTTTAACTTGTTGTGTGGAAATTTTTGACGTGGGTGGAAAAACACCACCAAACCGTCATGAATGGGCTGTGGAAATGTTTTTTATTCTCAAAGGAGAAGGAATTGTAATTTGTGATGGTAAAAAGGTAAATATCAAGGCTGGAGATAGTTTGTTAGTTCCACCTACAGGGACTCATTTAATTAGAAATACTGGTAAAGATCGTCTTTACGCATTGACAATTATGGTTCCTAATGAGAATTTTTCAGAATTAATTCGTAGTGGGATTCCTGTAGAACTAGATGCTGAAGATATGACTGTTTTAGGGAGATTGGATTCTTTAAAATTTTTCTAATATTTTTATGGTTTTGGGCGATTTAAGGGTGTAACAATAAAGGGTTTTGCTGATGTTTTGTTACACTCTTAAATTGAATTTTTATTAGCAGAATAACCGGGAGAAATAAGACACAGAAATCAAATATAGATCAGGTTGACAATGGTAATTCTGAAAATAGTTTTTCCCAATCAATTATATCCGGTCTATTTCCTTGATTTACTATTTCAAAAACTTTGTTAATAGCACTTTGATAAAATAAACTTTCTACACAGGCTGCGGCTACGTCAATGCGACTAGAATCACCTGTTATTATATCCCCTGTTTTGAAAACAACGTTTAATTTACCTGCGGTTGTGGCTTTAAGTAAAGTATTAAGATCATAGGATGTATATGGTCCATCAATTAAACGTCCAGGACGAATAATAGTATAGGGTATTCCTGAACTAATAATTGCTTTTTCTGCTTTTTCTTTAGCATCAAGTACACCAAAAAGATTGAGAATATTAAAAGGAAATTGATGTTTACGAAGAATACCGCAGGAGGAAACAAAGACGAAGCGATTTAAGTTTTTTGGTGCGAGTGATATCAGATTTTGTACACCTTGATGATCAAGTTTGGCAGGAGTATTTTTAGCTTTATCTTCTAAAAATTGAGGATTAAAAAGAGTAATTCCTAATTCGATCATGTTGGGTTTTTGATTAAATTCCCATCTGGAAGAAGGAAAAGCGGTAGTTCCTGTACAACAAATAATAGCGGTAATATTTGTCATTGCTGCTGTTAAGCTGTCGGGTTCACGAATATCACCAACAGCAATTTCTACTTGATTATTAAACATTTTAGTGGCTTTTTCTGCATTCCTGGTAAGAATACGAATAGGTAAGGCTTTTTCTAATAGTTTACTAACTACAATTTGTCCGACTCCACCAGTAGAACCGACAACTAAAATGAGGTCTTTACTGCTGTTGATACTTTCATTCAGCATTGTTTTTAATCTACAATAATTTTGACTCTAATAGTTTACCATAATTCTGTTCTGTGTTAAAATTCTAATTGTCACTATCTATAGGGTCAAGATTTATGGTTAGGAAAATTCGCAAAGTTTCCAAGATTCTGAATAATTCGCACAATCAGGATTTTTTTCAGCAAGCGGGAACTCCACCAGGAACAATCATTGTTGATGAAAATGCTGAACAGCCAATTATTTTTTTAATTGACTATAACCAAACTGAACTTATTCGCAAAAAAATAAATTATCCAGAAGAATGTATTAACTATTTGGATACAGAATCTGTTTCTTGGGTGGATGTTCAAGGTTTAGGAAATAAAGATATTTTACACCGTTTAGGTCAATCTTTTGATTTACATCCTCTGGTTTTAGAAGATATTGTGAACATGATAGAACGTCCAAAAATTGAGGATTATGAAGATCAATTAGTGATTATTGCCCAGATGGTTGTACCTAATAATAATCATGGCAGTTTTTATAGTGAACAAGTAAGTTTAGTTTTAGGAAAATATTATTTATTAACAGTGCAGGAAGAACCTGAACATGATTGTTTTGATGCAGTGAGAATGAGAATTGATAAAGGTAAAGGGATCATTCGTAGACAAGGTAGCGATTATTTAGCTTATTCTTTATTAGATGCTATTATTGATGGATTTTTCCCAGTTTTAGAACTTTATGGTGAACGCATTGATGAGTTAGAGGAAGAAGTAATAGTTAATCCTAATCAAAAAACATTGCAAAAAATATATCAAGTTAGACGGGAATTATTACAGCTTCGTCGCGCAATTTGGCCTCAAAGAGATGCAATTAATTCTTTAATTAGAGACGGTAGTAAATTAATTAGTGATGATGTGAGAATTTATCTGCGAGACTGTTATGATCATGCAGTCCAAGTTATGGATATAGTGGAAACTTATCGAGAATTAGTAGCTGGATTAATGGATGTCTATTTATCAGCAATTAGTAATAAAATGAATGAAATTATGAAACTGTTAACGGTGGTTTCTTCGATTTTTATTCCCTTGACTTTTATTGCAGGGGTATATGGAATGAATTTTAATACCGAAAAATCACCCCACAATATGCCTGAATTAAATTGGTATTGGGGTTATCCCCTGTGTTTGGGAGTAATGGTGTTAGTTGCAGTTAGTTTACTATACTTTTTTTGGCGACGAGGTTGGTTGACTAATTCTGTTAATTTTCAAAAAGACTTTCACCGTTAGTTCTCCTAACAATTCATAAAATTCATAAATAAAATAGAGACGTTTTAGGAAACATCTCTAGGTAGTCAATGCAATTAAATAACCGGTGCGGCCGTAAATATGAACCACAACAATAAAGCTAACACCAAGACACCGATTTTAACCAGCGGATACGTATAAGCATGAGGGATAAGAAAATCTTGGGTCGTCATATTCCACCTCTACTTACTAGCATTTAATTAGTTATTATTAACTCTATTTTCTGACACTTCCATTATGGCCTAAAAATGGGTGAGAAACAGAGTTGAGTTATGTTTCGTTAATATTTCTTAGCTTTATTTTGGATTGTCCTATGGCTTGATGAAACTGTTGAATTTTTGGACAATGGGATCTTAGGCTGATTTATATTTTATGATTCTAGTCTAGGGCAGGCTAGAAGCCCACCCCACAAGGATTATGGGCAGATTTGATCTCCATGAGTTATGGGCGGGCTAGAAGCCCACCCCACAAGAGGAAAGCCCACCCATTTACCTATTTATGCGGATGGCACATCAATGAAAATGTTACCCTCTTCTACACGCAGGGGAAATACGGGCAAGGTTTTTTCTGGGGAAACCATGGAGAGTAATTTACCTACTACGGGTGGAAATGGACACCAAGTTTTCACTTCACCGTTACCCAAGTCAAAAGCACTACGATGAAAGGGACAAACTATTGCCCCGTTTTCGATTTTCCCTTTTTTCAAAGACATTTTTAAGTGCGGGCAGGTATTATCTACAGCATAAAACTGATTTTCGTGATTTAAAAGTAGGATTTGGCGATCGCCTACTTTTACTACTTCTCGCGCACCAGTAGTCAGTGCATTAGCAGCTAAAACTTGAGTCCAAGCCATGATCTTCTCCTGATTTTGTGATTTTATGAAACCGTTCTTAGTTTCTCGCAATTTTGTTCTGTGCGATCGCCAATCTTCATAATTTAGATTTCCACAAACTCGATAGTTTCCACAAAGTTCAAAATAGTTCGCTTAATTTTCTCGGCTTCTTCTTTCACCGAACCGAGTGTTTCACTATTTAAAAGACTGCGTTGGCTACTAACTATATACAAATATTCACTATTGACAAAGGATAATAATCCTCTATAGGTATCTAATTTGATCCCATGACCGTTAGTTTGCTGTTGAGAAATAGTTGCACCGGGGATATTTACTAATACATAGTAATATCTTTTTAAAGGCTCTTGCCAATATTCTCTATGTCTAACTTCAGCATTTGACACACTAGAAATAATCGTTTCAGGGACATATTTATTAACAATAACTTCATGAAGATAGGCTTCATATCCTCGATTTTTTATCTCCTTAATCTGTTCTGTAGACAGGGGATAATAATCAATTCTCAATAAAGTTCCCATATCATCAGAAAAGCTGACCATTCCTTCATCTGTTTGAATTTTTCCTCCCTGTTCAGAATCCAGAGGAATAGGAACTGTAAAATTCCCCAAAGGTGACTGATAAAATTGTTCACCAGATTCATTGAATATTATTGATTCAAATTCTTCATCTAAATATTCTTCCTCATCTTCTTCTTGCACTGCGGCAATTACATCTTCAATAATTTCTTCTGCTTCTTCATCTGCCAATTTTAAAGCCATTTGTAGTTGTTTAAGATAAGTTTTTTTATCAGCAGGAATAATCAAATCTTCAGCATCTAAAAGCATAATCACCCCAGCTGCAAAACCATCTAATACTACCTCTTGAGAAATAGCAGCCTTAGCAGCATTAAATAAAGATCCTAATCCAGTATTTTCAGCAAGTTCTATGAGTGTATCTACCGTTTCTAACATTTCTTCTTCTGAATATTCGTCAAAAATCTCAAATTCCCAGAGAATATCGGCGATAATTTCCCCATTTATATCTTCAATACCCAAATCAACTACTGTTGTAATTATCCCAATTGCTATTACCGCTTCTTCTGGATTTAATGATGCTGCTATTTTCTCTTTTGATTTGAAAATATAGTCATACTTTGTCATAATTTCTATCTCCTTGATCAATGTTATGTTTGTACTTAATTACCCGGTGGGGAAATCCGGGTTTCAATATCTTCTAATGTTCTTAATAATAGACTATTTGCTTGTAATTGCCAACCCCATTTTTGAATTTTAAAAGCCACTACAGTTCCCCCTATAGCTGCTAATAAGCCTATGGGTTGATTTAGAGAAATTCCCAACAGCAAACCCAAACCAGCAATTCCCCAAAATGGTAAGGCCACCACTTGTCTTTGCTCTTCTACAATTTCCGCAATCTTACTAGATGTCATTGTACCTAATAAGGCGGCTTTTAATTGCCGTTGTTCTGCTAATGATAACGATAAACTAATCCGACGGCGCAGTTTTTCCATTTTCCGGGCATCAGTGCTATACTCTGTTAGTTCATCCTCTGCCATTTTTACCCATCGTTCTAATTGTGACATAGTAGATTAAACCTGATTCCTGGGCTACAGCTATTATTCTTAATAATATAGGAATCCGGTTTGATTCTGTGAATTTACTTGTGTGGTCAGGGAACAGGGAACAGGGAACAGGGAACAGGGAACAGGGAACAGGGAACAGGGAATACAGGAAGAAAGAGAGAATTAATACCTACTGAGTCTTGTATGGCTACGCCCAGCTATCAAAAATTAAATATTATTGCGATATTCTACATTTGTACTCCAACGTCAAGGGATCATAGGGAAAATGAAAAACTTTTCCAGAAAAGAGATTTACCAGGGGAGTTCTTCCACAAAAACATTCTCTAAGTATAATAGTATTGAACTGCTGCTATTTCAAAAACTGCCAAAATCACAAATAACATGAACAAAACTTGGTTTCGATTGGGAATTATCGGCATATTTATCTTTTCATTCAGTTTACGTTTTTGGGGACTAAGCCGATTTAATACTTTAGTATTTGATGAAGTGTACTTTGCCAAATTTGGTAATAACTATCTGACCCACACACCATTTTTTAATGCTCACCCTCCCCTCAGTCAATATTTGATTGGCTTGGGTATTTGGATTAGTAATCATATTCCCATAGGCCGAGAAACTGATGTCAATAGTCTCACAGGTTCTTTATTATTCCCTGGGAGTTATCGCTGGCTAAATGCTCTGACGGGTTCATTTATTCCTGTAGTCGTGACTTTATTAACTTATCAATTAAGTTATCGTTATCGTTTGGCTTTATTGGCAGGATTTTTTACAGCTTGTGACGGATTATTTTTAGTAGAATCTCGTTATGCTTTAAGTAATATATATATAGTTATTTTTGGTTTATTAGGACAATGGTTATTATTATTAGCATTGCAGAAACAAAAACAAAAACGTGGGTTTTGGTTGCTGCTTTCTGGGATAAGTTTTGGTGCTTGCGTAGGAACTAAATGGAATGGTTTATGGTTTCTTGGAGGTGCTTATAGTTTATGGATAGCAGTTTGGATAATTGACTATTTACAGTCTTTTGACTCTACATCTCGTACTCCATTATTTCCTTATTTACACTTTTTTAAAAACCCTCATAATTCCCAGATTATTACTAGAAAAACACCATTACAAAACCTGACAGAAATAAATATTTGGCAGATGTTTTCCTATTTAGGAATTATTCCGGCAGTTGTTTATAGTTTAATTTGGATTCCTCATCTGCAACTTGATCAAAGATATGGATTTATTGAAGTCCATAAACAAATTTTACAATTTCATCTGCAATTAGGCGGTAATAGTCCTAGCATTCATCCTTATTGTGCTGCATGGTATCAATGGCCATTATTAACCCGGCCTATGGCTTATTATTATCAAACTGCTCAAAGTATTGATGATTCCTTACCTGTATTTGGACCACCTTTACCTGATGGTGCTGGTAAGATAATTTATGATGTTCATGCCATGGGTAATCCATTTTTATGGTGGTTTGGTTTAGCTGCTATGATCTTTTTAATTGCTATGGTGATCATCAATATAATGATGCCAGGAATAGAAAAAAAACTAGTATTTATCCCCAAAAATCTCAGCATTGATACTTGGATTGGTTTATTTTTAGTTATCAATTATGGAGCTAATTTGCTGCCTTGGATAAAGGTAACAAGATGTACTTTTATCTATCATTATATGTGTGCTGTAATCTTTACATTCATAGCCATTGCTTGGTTTGTAGACCAATGTTTGTTAAGTTATAATCGCACATTGCGGTTTTTAGGTGTAACGATAATTTTTATAATTATAGCCGCCTTTATTTTCTGGATACCTATTTATCTAGGTTTACCCCTTTCTCCTGATGATTATAGAATGCGAATGTGGTTTAATTCTTGGATTTGAGAGAAATTATCTAATTAATTAGGGCTGGCTGAATAAAGCTAAAACCGTTTATTCATAGGGGTTTTGAGGATTTTCCGAACAAAAAAGTGCAATGAGGAATTTTATATTATAAAAATACCCGAATTATTGAATAATTCGGGTAGGTGAAAAATTTAGCCTAATAACTCAATATTAGAAAAGATAAAATCTTGAATAGAAAGGCTATTTGCTATTTCCGTGCGAATTTCCCGACGGTTGAGAATATAATAATTACCTACCTTTTGATATTCATCAGTAAAATCGCTTTTTCCGCCCTTTTGTGCGCCGGTTTCCGGGTCATGGTAAACAGAATTATAAGTATGAGAAAGATATCCTGCCCCTGTGTCATGACTGGTAAAAGTGTCAATAGTCACAAAAGTACCGTGAATTAAACGGTGAACGTGGCAAACTTCATTGTTACGCACTTTGTATTTATCTCCTTCCGACTTACCACCAACAAAAATTTCTACCGCGCCGGTTGCATCCGTGCTACCATATCTAAAAGTATTTGCGCCGTGAGTTTGTGCAAAAGGACGACGCACACGGTGAACAGCGATTTCCCAGGCTTGACCGTGAATGGCTTTTTTAGCGGCTTCGTCCTCGACATTGAGAACTTCAGCTTTGAGACTGGCATCAATTCGGACTTGACCTGTGATCACTTTCTCATCATACTTATAAGTAATATCTGCGGTATAACCAGGGAAATTTTCATCCCAGGTATAACGGTTTTCGTAAGCAGCCTGAAAAAGTTCTTGAGCAGAGATTTGAGTGACTGTCATGGGGAAAAATCCTCTATAGGAAGTGAAAATAGCATTTTATTCTTGCTGGTATTAGCATAGAAGTAATATCAAGGTTCGCATAGTCCCCAAATGGGTACACTTATGGCTAAAACACTCCACGCCATTTTCCAGGCGATCGCTAATGTCCAAAATGAGCAAGAATTAAAACTAGCTTTAATGGCTACCATTGGCGAACATTTTGCGGTTCAACACTGGGGTATTAATCTCCTAGATTACCAATTAAATACTAAGGTTAAAATTCCTGAAATTCCCGCTGTTTGCTTAGAAACTAATCCCATTGGAAGTTATGTTATGGAACGTCACGCTCCCACCCATGAACAGTTAATTTTATCTCCTGAAGATTGGAAAAATTACTGTACTCGTCACGAACACATCATGACTGGTCCGATAGTTTGTGATGGTCAATTAGTGGGGACTTTAAATTTTGCCCGTGACCCCGGAAATCTGCCTTTTGATAGTAATGATTTAGCTGATTTAAGTGCAGTTTGTTTGCATTTGTCTGCCAAAATTGCTACCTTACGGGTCAAATCAAAAACCTTTTTATCTGTGGATAATTGTCCCTTAACAGCGCGAGAATTAGAAATTGCCAAATTAGTAGCCCAAGGTTTCACTAATGGCGAAATTGCAGCTAAATTATGGATTACTCAAAATTCTGTTAAACAGGCTTTAAAAAGAATGTTCCGTAAATTAGAAGTTTCTACCCGTGCGGAAATGGTAGCCAAAATAGATCCCCAACTTCTTAAATAATTATTAAATAAATCATTAATCTATAAGGATTGAGAATCAAGTAAATTGTATTTATATTTAAGTGTTCAATCCCATAGTAGATATTAGTTATTTATTTATGCACAAGTTATTATCTGGAGCTTTAAGTACAGAAAAATTAGTCGTAAAAATCAAAAATTTACATCCATCTTTAGGAGGATTAAAACTGGTACAAATGTCAGATTTTCATTATGCTGATGGTTTATTATCAGAGAAAATGTTAACAGAAGCGATCGCAATTAGTAATACAGCAAAACCAGACCTCGTAATTTTAACTGGTGACTATGTAAACACAAAAGCAAAACCAATTCATCAATTAGCGCCAAAACTGAAAAATCTCCAAAGTCGTCATGGTGTCTATGCCATTCTAGGAAATCATGATATAGCTTTTCCCAGTTCCAAACCAGAAATTACAGATGCTTTAACCAAGGTCGGGATTAAAGTGCTTTGGAATCAAATTGCTTACCCCTTGGGAAACAAATTACCCCTAATAGGATTAGCAGATGTTTATTCACGAGAATTTAACCCAGAACCAATCATGAACCAACTTGATTCTACTAAACCTTGTATTGTCTTATCCCATAACCCAGATACAGCAGAAATATTGCAAAAATGGCGAGTAGATTTACAATTATCTGGTCATACTCACGGGGGACAAATTGTCATTCCGGGTTTAGGACCAGCAATAATTTACTACACAAAAATATTGAAAAAAATCCCCAGAAAAATTAGCCGCAAACTACCATTTTTACAGAAAAGCCATTCCATATTACACCATTGGCAATGGTCAGAAGGTTTACATCAAATAGGAAATAATCAATTATATGTAAATCGGGGTTTAGGAACTTATTTCCCAGGGCGGTTATTTTGTCCGCCAGAAGTTACTATTATTACCTTGGATGTCCCTTAATCTATTTCTGGCTTTGCGTCTTTGCTCCTTTGCTCCTTGGCGCGAAATAAAAACAATATATACAGCAATTCCCGGTGTTATGAGGTACATATTTAGCGGGCAAGATGCCCGCACTACAAGAGTTTCATCATTCAACTTTGTACCTCATAAGAGCAGAAACCGCTGTAGGACTTCTATTTGATTTTTGATAGCTTGTTGATTTTTGATAGCTTGCGTCGTAGCCATACAAGACTCAGTAGATATCAATTCTGTCTTTCTTCGGAGTGTTCCCTGTTCCCTGTTCCCTGTTCCCTGTTCCCTGACCACACAAATAAATTCAGTAATCAAACCGGATTCCTATAGTACAATGGGGAATTAGCATCAATTTGTAATTTATTATGTCTGCTACGCCCCTTGTATCTCAGGTAGATTCACCTAACTCCGTAAAATCTGAACTTCTTCCTCCTCTCCTGGGCGCTTCGGTAACGGAGTTAACCGCTTGGGTACAGCAACAGGGACAGCCCAGTTATCGGGGTAAGCAATTGCATGATTGGATATATAATCAGGGAGTGCGTTCCCTGGCCGATATTTCCGTATTTCCTAAAAATTGGCGTTCCCAAGTGGCAGATATTCCCATAGGCCGTTCTTCTCTACATTACCGCTCTGTAGCCCCTGATGATACGGTTAAATATCTGCTGAAATTGGCTGACGGGGAAATTGTGGAAACTGTGGGTATTCCCAGCGATAAACGCTTAACTGTCTGTGTTTCTACTCAAGTGGGTTGTCCCATGGGTTGTGATTTCTGCGCTACTGGTAAAGGTGGTTATAAGCGTAACTTGACCCGTGGGGAAATTGTTGATCAAGTCCTCACTGTTCAAGAAGATTTTCAAGAACGGGTTAGTAATGTGGTATTTATGGGCATGGGTGAACCGTTGTTAAATACGGAAAATGTGATTTTAGCAATTAAATCTATTAATCAAGATGTGGGCATTGGTGCGCGATCGCTTACACTATCTACTGTAGGCATTCCCTCACGTATTCGTCAAGTAGCCGCACACCAATTACAAATTACCCTCGCTGTCAGTCTCCACGCACCTAACCAAGTATTACGGGAACAACTCATTCCCAGCGCCAAACCTTACCCCATAGAGGACTTACTCGCAGAATGTCGAGAATATGTGGAAATAACCGGACGCAGAGTAACTTTTGAATATATTCTTCTGGCTGGAGTCAATGATTTACCTGAACACGCTTTGGAATTATCAAAACGGTTACGAGGCTTTCAAAGTCATGTTAACTTGATTCCCTATAATCCCATTCAGGAAGTAGATTATCAAAGACCCAACCGCGACCGAATAGAAGCTTTTGTGAATGTTCTTCAACAACAGAATACTGCTGTTAGTGTGCGTTATTCTCGTGGTTTAGAAGCGGACGCTGCTTGTGGACAATTGAGAACAACCAAAAGGTAATACAGCAGTTTCCGATATTATGAAGTACAGATATTAATAATAAAACTCTTGTGGTGCGGGCATCTTGCCCGCACAAGGTGTACTTTACTGAAGCTGAACTTGCTGTATCATGTCTGTTGAGGCTGGTAATGGGTAATGGGTAATTGGTAATTGGGAAAAGGCAATACAATGATGAACTATATCATCAGTGATTGGGCGGACATGATCAGCTGTTACGCACCTGAATTGTATAATCCTAAAATGGTTAAATCTTGTGGGGTGGGCATCTTGCCCGCCAGACTTATACAAATTAAATACACAACAGCTTATAATTTATCATGAAAATTGTCAAAAATTGTCATTAAAATTGTGAGAAAATTGTCAATTATTTCTTAGCATAAATACCTGGTGCATAAGCCTCAATGACTTTACCAGTGCGAGTGCAAGTTATCATCAGGTAGTCACAGCTAGGGCATTGTGTCCGCGTAATTTGACTATCAGCAATATAGTGACGTTCAGCCGCACTACCGCAATTTGGGCAATGAATTTTTTGTGATACTTGCATTTTTAAAACCCTGAAATTAATAATTTTTGATTTGAGAAAAATTGACCAAGAATGTTAAAGTTAAAAGCAATGCTAAATTGTCGTGAACTTGATACCTTTTATTATCTTAAACCTGATAATTATTATCATCATGCTTCAGATATATAAATTTACTTTAGATGTAACTTTCTTTAGATTAACAATGATCCCTATGGTGTAATCCTTGAGATAGTCTTGTTTATTTTTTGGGAAAAAATGAGTTATTTTCCCATTCAAGCGTTACCAGATGGGAAAAACTGTAATCAAAATCACAAAATTGGTAGTTTTATATTTAATTAATCTTTGTTCCCAGTTAAGAGTTCCCAGTTAAGAGTTAAGAGTTCCCTTGTCATAACGACAATTTTTAACGCCAACCTACTTACTTAACTATGAAGAAAAAAGTAGGTAGTCATAGCAAAAGCTACCACTATGACAAATTTTCGCACCAAACCAGGTTCTAGTTTGCGAGCAAAATGAGCGCACAAATAACCACCTAAAGAACCTCCGACTGCCATGATAATAACTTGATGCCAAGCAATCAAATTAGCGAACATAAAGGGAATAATTGCCACACCATTAATACAACTTCCTAACCAGGTTTTAAAAGCATTAATAGCGTGAATATTTTTAATACCTAAAAAGGTTAAAGTTGCTAACATTAAAATGCCTATACCAGCACCAAAAAAACCACCATAAATAGAGATTAGCAATTGAGAAATTAGCAGAATAAACAAAGGTGGAGTTGCAGAAAAATCATTTCTAGTCCTAAGTTGCAGCCAGCTTTTCAAAGAATCACTAAATGTAAATATTAAGGTTGCTGATAGTAACAAATAGGGGAGCATCTTTTTAAATACATCTGGTGATGTATATAATAAAGCCACTGAACCAATAACACCACCAACTAAACTTGTGCCAGTCAGTAGTAATAATTGTCGTTTTTCGATACTCAAATCTCGACGATAAGCCCCCGCACTGGCTATAGCTGCTATCCACAGAGCAGTATTATTAGTAGCATTAGCAGTAATTGGTGCGACACCTGTAAATATCAGAGTCGGAAATGTAATAAAACTACCACCACCCGCTACAGCATTTAGTCCACCGGCAATAAAGGCCGTACTGAAGAGAAGTAAGCTATGAATGAAGGTTAGATCTTGCGGCATTTTTGTAATTAATAAACCTAGTTATACTGTTTTACAGTAAAATACCGCAAGTTTATGAAATTATCATTGTTTAAAATCTTGTTAAAATTCCGCTTTTTATTTGTATTACGTCTTATTCTAGCGTTAATATAGAAGATGATATATCTATTACCAAACGTCTATTTTTCAACCATTTACGACCAAGTAAAATTTCCGATAATCCTTGTCCCACATGAACAGGAATATCAAAATATTGTCCATCAATTTGCACTTTTCCTAAATAGATGTCAAATTCCGCATCACCCTGGGCTGTTACCATTGTTTGTTGTTCTAAATATATCCAACCAAGTGCTTCTATGTCCTGGTTATTAATTGCTAACCACCAAGAAAACCCTGTATCTAAAAGAGCTTCTACTGATAGTTCTAATCCATCAGCAGCTATTAAATTTATGTCAAAAAATAACTCATCCTCATCACCAAATTTACCAGAAATCATATTTTACCACACACTCCAGTTTCATTAATTCGGAAAACGTGCAGTTTGACATTTGGGTATTTCTGATGTGCTTGTTGTGCGGCTAATAAGGGATCTTCATTAATAAAATATTCACGGCTATTTGGCTCAATTGCTATATACCAGTTATAGTGAGTTTTAATTAGTTCTGGTTTTAACTGCTCAAAAATTATTTTACATTCTTGAGATAATTTTTCCCGTTCAGCTTGCCATTGCGTCTTCTGTTCTTGATTCCATTGAATTTCGGGGAAGATTCTTCCTCTGCGGACTGTCTGAGTAGATTTTGTTTCTGGCATAGCTTCGTTCTGTACTAATGAAAAATATATTATATAATACGAGTAGGTGAACGGAAAAAAACCGACATAAGTAACAAAAAGTAAAGTTGCCCAAGACCTCTTCCCTGTTAAGAGTTAAGAGTTCCCTTGTCATAACGACAATTTTTAACGCCAACCTGCTTATATATGATATAATATCGCCTTTTTTGATGAATTTATTTCAAATTGATATGTTGTAATTTAGAAGATGAAAAATTCGTAATTGATAATTCTTAAAATTACAAATTACGAATTTTTAATTACCTATGCTGTTACTTTAGCTAATGCTTTTTCTACAGCTTTTAATGCCTGGTTGATTTCTGCTTCTGTGACAATCAGAGGAGGCACAAAACGGACGACTTTCGGACCTGCGGGAACAAGTAATAAACCTGCTTCCATAGCAGCTTTGACAATTTCCGCCGCAGTTAAGGGAATATCCGCTTTAATTTCCATGCCGTTGATTAAACCCCAACCGCGCACTTCTGTGATATACTGGGGATATTTAAGAGCGATCGCTTTTAATCCTTCTCGTAAATGCGCTCCCTGTTCTGTAACATTTTGTAAAATATTCTCTTTTTCCAAGGTCTCACAAACACTCAGCGCCACACCACAAGCAAAAGGATTACCTCCAAAGGTACTTGCGTGTTCTCCTGGTTGGAAAATATCACAGAATTTCTTACTCATCATCGCACCAATGGGAATACCACCGCCCAAACCCTTGGCGCTGGTGAAAATATCTGGTTCTACTCCCAAATGTTCATAACCCCATAATTTACCACTGCGTCCCATACCTACCTGCACTTCATCGAAAATCAACAAAATACCGGTTTCATCACAAATCTCTCGCAATCGCTTAAAATAGGCAATATCTCCAGGACGAACTCCACCCTCACCTTGTAATGGTTCAATTAAAATAGCTGCAACACGATAATTACCTTCATCCAATTCCGTTACAGCAGCTTCAACTGCTCTAATATCGTTATAATTGACATAATGGAAACCAGGAACTAAAGGATCAAAGTGCTTTTGATACTTTGGTTGTCCAGTAGCAGTAACAGTTGCTAAAGTCCGTCCGTGAAAACTCGCATGGGCGGTTAAAATAATCGGGTTAGCAATCTCTAATACTGTGTGTCCATATTTACGAGCTAGTTTAATAGCTGCTTCATTAGCTTCAGCGCCGGAATTACAGAAAAATACTCTATCTGCACAGGAATGATCAACAATCCATTTAGCTAATGCACCCTGTTCAGGAATATAATACAAATTAGAGACATGATGCAGTTTTTGAATTTGTCTAGTTACAGCTTCTACCATGGCTGGATGAGCGTGTCCTAGAGTACAAGTGGCTATTCCGGCCACAAAATCCAGATATTCCTGACCATGGGTATCCCAAACACGACAACCAGCGCCCCGTTCTAAAGCCAAGGGAAAGCGTCCGTGAGTGGACATGACGACTTGATTAAAGCTATCTGTATTAAAGGGGATGTCTGACGAGATTGTGGGCTGTTCTGCTAGACTTTGGATACTCACTACCGCACCTCCTGAAAATTTTCATCTTAATAGATATTTACCAGATTAACGCGAGAAAAGGTTGGTTTTAATGAAGATAATTAATTATTGCAAATTAGGACGTACACAAGCGTCGGATATCAAAAATTTGGTTATTTACATAAGTAGGTTGGCGTTAAAAATTGTCGTTATGACAAGGGAACAGGGAACAGGTTTTGTTTTTTATCTAACCACAGAGGACACAGAGAACACGGAGAAAATGTCAAAATTATCTGCGTTTATCTGCGTTCATCTGCGTTTAATTTTTGATATTTCATCCTGAAAATCCTTTAATCCTGGGTATCCTGATTCTGACAAGTTCTTTTTTTTATCGAACCACAGAGAACACAGAGGACACAGAGAAAATATATCAAAGTTTATTTTTTGTACACATCTTTTCTGTGTGAACAATGAAGAATTATAACTGTTAAGTTTTTATCATCAATTTCATAGCGTACTCGATAATCTCCTACTCTAATTCTGTATTCATTTTTAAAACCCTCTGAGTTTCTTGACTCCAGATGGACGAAGATCTTCAACTAAAGATAAAATCTTTTCTAAGATTCTTTCGTTAAGATTTTGTGATAAATTTTCCAGTTGTTTTTCAACAGGTTTAGGAATAATAACTTGGTAAGTCATGAAGTTTGACGCTTGCGATTTTCTACATATTCTTGAATTGTTTGGTATTCACCATTTTCATAAGCTTTTCTCGCATCTGCAACTTCTTTCATGATTTGGGGATTTTCTTCTATTAAATCATCTTCTTCTTCATCTATTAAATCTGCTTGCAAAAATTCTAGAATTTTTTGTTTTTCCGCTAAACTCAAAGATGTGATTGCTTCTATTAATGATTCTAAGGGAATTTGTAATTTAATTGTTGTCATTTTTTTTAACCTCTAGTTAATGGCTTTTTCAAATTATATCAAACTTAATCAGATTTTTCTATGTTTTATAAACAAGATCCCTGACTTCTTTTTTCAATCTCTTCTATAAATTACTAATTTGTTTGAGAAGTCGGGGATCTAAAATCCTGAAAATCCTCAAATCCTGGTGATCCTGATTCGGACATTTCTTTGATTATTTTCATTGTTTCTACACTCACTGTACACACTCTCATTAATAAGTCTATTACCTGTTCTTTATAATCTGCGAAACGATAGGTATTAAATTTTTCCGCAATGGTGGGATCTTTTGGTTTTTTCTCTTTATATTGATCTAAAATCCATTCTAAAGCACTACGATTACCTAACATATATTCCCACGCGATTTTAGGAATATTTGATAATGTGGTGACATCATCTAAGATGATACTATCTTTGGTTTTGTCTGCTTTCAATTTAACTTTAATAGTTTTCTGACGTTCCCTGAGCGAAGTCGAAGGGGTGTCTTTTAAGGGAATATCAAGACGGGTTAGGTTATAAGGTGTGACTGTTTCATAGTTAATATGAATTTCCATGAGTTGTTTTCCCCAATTAACCCATTTTCGGAAGTTTTCATAATAGGGTAAGCGGGGAAAGTCGCGTTTTAGGTTGAGTTCGTATTTTTTGCGGTATTCTGGGTTATGTAATACTGCGTAGGTATAATGAAAGATGTCTATTTTGGTGATTGTTTCATCTTGGTAATGGGTTTGAATTTGTTTTAGTCCCCAGTCGGTTATGTTATCTATTCTATTTCCATTTTCCTTATACGTATAAAGTGGTAAACATTGCATACCACCAGAAGCAGGACTAATAGCATTTATATCACAAATTAAATTAACTGCAAGTACAGAAAAATCTTTTTCTGTTGCTTGTCCCATAATCCCTATAATGA
>JBJUHT010000208.1:0-3437 GCA_046070105.1 Dolichospermum sp. | reverse complement strand
ATTAATACGTCATCAATTCCTTTTTCAGGGTAATGCCAAGTCGCAACATGAACCTGACTTTTAACTTTTGTTTGTGAATGTTTTAAAAGTTTTCCTAATGTATTTGTAGCTCGTTCTACATTGATTTTGGTTGTGATTTTTGAATCATTGTCAAAACAAACTGTGATTTTTCTAGGAATTTTAGTAATTGACGCTAGATCAGCAATCAAAAATCTTCCTACATTATCAATTTTCCTATACCCGTTATTGATTCCTGGCAGGCCTATGGCGACAATCCCCACTGACAATAGCGCGGCCGCTTTTTTAGCACCCTCAGTGATGGTGATCGGAATATCATGATTGAGAACCCACTCCCAAAACTCCGTATAGTCCCCAATGGGCACGCCGTATTTATCGCTAATCATCTGCCATATCCGTTTAGGCACTCGTAGGAAAAATGCGCGGGTCGCCATGCCGGGGGGATGTTCATATTTGATGGGTTTATTTTTCTTGGGGTCAAGCCTTGGGTTATCTGCTTTGAAACATCCCCAACCCATAGGATCATAGTCATTTAATGGGTCAACGCCGGAACACCACCAACCACCGGCTAGGGTGTGAGCATAACGCTTCAACAAACGGACTACTTCTGCTGTAACGTATTGATTGGAGTGGGGTGTTTGTTTGCCGTCTCCCAGCTTGGCAATCGCTACATCTAAAAGATATTCATGAGTAACGTCGCCTTCTAGGGAGATGACGTTCAGATCAATAATGTCAGGGTCAACGCCACTATCAAGCCATTCTTGAAAATGTTTTTGGGTAATCATGGCTGTACCTCCCATGATGTAAAGGTGACAGCACATATCAAATTAATTTGATTTGAGGTATTGCTATATTTGTTTAGCAGTGTTACACTCAGATTACATTTGTAGTTAGGGCTGGGGTATGTCAGAATATTTCCAGCCATATTTTTTTGGAACATAAATCCCTCCAAAAATGTGGTTCTAAAGTTAGTTTTCCCAGTGACGAAAATGTCAAAAAATCCGACTGGGAAAGGATAAATTGCCTTGACCCACTGTTGACGCAGTGGGTTTTGGCATTTTTGGGGTGGCGTGACGTAAATGTCATGCCGGGGTTTTGATCAGGTCACGCGGGCGATCGCCCTAACTTGGTTTTGGATTTTGCACTTTTGAATTTTGTGCTGTTGAATTGGGATTTTGCTGTTCGAGCCAATTAAGTATCAGTTCTTCCATCACGCTATCCATAGTTCTATTTTGTAAAGCACAGACAGATTTAAACCTTGCCCGCACTGTTTCAGTCACTCGGCCTCTTACAAATACAGATTTTTCCATCTAAAAATATTGTTCATTAGTTTATTGGTTCATTTTATTGCTTATCCCCCTTAATCGTGAAAATAATTTTATGCAATTGTTCACTTTTGCTATTTCGATGCTATGATAGCACTATAACCTAAAAGTTGCAAATGCCATACAACCTTATAAATCCTGCGGGTAAAGGATGGTGAAGCATTTTACAGCTAACCAGGAAATACAAATAACGCAAAATGCCTACAGTGCGATTAAATGCACCCCTAACACCCTTGCTTATACGCTATATGCGTAATACAAAAAAGTAGGATGTGTATTGCTTGCACTGCAAAATTGCAGATTACAGATAACAGATAACGCAACCATCAAAACTATGGAGAATGAACGAACCATCTATGAAACTGTAATGGGAAGTAGGGTTAATGATGTTCACTGGTGGCGAGCTAAAAAAGCTATGAAATCAGCAGAATTACCCCTAACAAAGTCAGGCTTTGAACTGTTCATTGCACTTCGTAAAACCTCACCAAGATACTTTTCCCAGTACCACAAAATCAAGGGTCAAGTATCAAAAATTGAATCAAGTATTGGTGAAGGTTGTACAGGGGAACAATTCATAAATTTACTAGAAAAATTAAAGATTGTACCCAACAAAGGAACTATCAGCAGATGGTTTAAAAACGCCGGGGGATATAAAGCAAAAGCGTTTTACTCCAAACAGGTTTTAATTCCTATCTGTGCAGTAGCTCTGATCTATAAGCACAAAAATCAATCTAGCCAAGTATCAAAGGTAGCATAAAAATGTTAAGCACAATAGCAAAACGTATTCAGTCCCGTTTAAGTCGTCAAGGTGTAAAGGTGGCGTTAGGAGAAATAAAGGAACAGTGTGATCGCCTAATTGCGGACATTGATAATCCCACTGAGAATGAACTATTAGCAATACAGGAGTATTTTATGAGTGCCGCTACATCATTAACAGTAATTAATGATATATCAGATGTACGTACACAATCTATACAAGATACAGATGATATTTCTAATGATGGTGTGATCGCTACTCCTAATGAAACTATCAATGAACCCGCACCTTTAGCAACTACTAATAAATCGGAATTAGTTGCTAATACGGCGGGTAGCTTGGGGATTGAACTATCAACTACTGAGATTGATCATATTGCTAATAATTTCGATAATTCTAGTGACGACTTCACCGGAACATTAGAACAGGTTAAAAGCGCGATTATCGCCTATGTGCAACACAAGATAGCAAGCAATAACCAGAAAATTAATGAAGTTGTTAATGAAATTGGTGATGTAATAGCTGATGGTTTTAACAGTAACAATGAAACATTAAACAACGGGTTAAAACAACTTAATCACCAATTAACCCAGCAAAGTACAGACTTTAAAAGCAAACTTGCGGGGACGTTATCAAGATTCAAACTACCCGCAGCGTCCTAAAAAGTTTAGGATTAATTTCTATTATTTCTTGATAGGAATTATCCTTATAAGTGGTTTAGTTATTGTTGACAAGTTGAGATTTAATCAACAAATAACTAAACCACAGTACAGATATTTTTCAGATCCTAACACCTACTTGGAATTACCACAATGAAAGCCTTACCACCTGCTAGACAAATCAGAATAAAAAACCACATCACCCCCAAGGGTAAAGCATTAAACAGTCAGCTATCCAGTAAATTTGGCGTTACCCTGTCTGATTTTGAAAAAGCTTGTTTAGGTGACTTAGCTACTATTCAAAAGATAGGAGAATTAAGTCGTCAAGCATCCTTTATGACTGAATACGCCCCTAAATTAAAAGATGCTTACTTACAGATTATTGAAGGATCAACTACCTATAATTTAGCGCTCGCGGATATTCTCAAAGCAGCCGGATCAGCTAGTTTGCAGATAGATAAAGCTGCTAATTCTACCGCACTTGCTGATAGAAAATATGTACATCAAAAAATAGAACTTTCTCAACAATATTTAACCGATAAAAAAGCGGAAAATACCCGTCATGTTTATCAATTAAATTATCAGCAAATCAAGGGTTATATGGATGCGTTTCTAGTTGATGTTGATCGCAGTCAACAGGTTATAGATCAGGGATTAAGGCCTGAAATAAAACAGTTA
>JBJUHT010000207.1:0-2794 GCA_046070105.1 Dolichospermum sp. | reverse complement strand
GAAAGTGTAAGCTTTTCTTGTCCTGTTTCCAAATCCCAGGTCTTGATAGCGTTGTCACCTGACCCAGAGATTGCAGTCTTTCCATCAGGTGTGACTGAAATCGCTCTTCACAAGTGGCGATGACCTAAGAGGGTGAATTTTTTTCTACATGTTTCAAAATTCCAGATTTTGATAGTATTGTAATCAGAAACAGAAATGACTGTTTGTCCATCAGGTGTAACTGAGATTTCATTTACAGAGTAAATATGTCCTGTGAGAGTGAACTTTACTTCACCTGTTTCCAGATTCCAGATTTTGATAGTCTTGTCATCAGAACCAGAAATCACAGTTTTTCCGTCGGGTGTAAATGCAATCGCAGTTACTGAGTCACTGTGAGCTTTAAGAATTAGCCTTTCTTCACTTATTTCCAAAGTTTTATTCATTTTTTTCCTGACTTCAAGGAAAATTATTAATCATTTAACAGATTTGACATATATGAAACCTGTTGATAATATATTATCCATATACAAAATTCTTTGTCAAGGGTTTTGTATATATTTTTGAAAAGAAAAGGCATAGATTGAAGTAAATGTATGAAACAGGACTAAGTCAGCATGGCACGACCAAAAACAACAAGTGATGACGTGAAAACTGTGTGTTTTCATCTCAGCTACGCTTCATGGCTGAGGCTACAAGAGATAGCTCAATCCCTTGGGTTAAGCAGAAGCAAACTGATAGAAATAATAGCCAATCAAGGTTTCTCGATCAGCGAATGGAAAGCATTAATTCATGAAGAGGATATAGGGAAGGGAGGGTCTTGCTAGTATGACTGAACCCCAAGGATATCCAGAGCGCTGGGTTCGCGCTGTTTGTTTCGAGCTTTATCAAGCCCCAATTGCACCCCGCACCTGGGACGCTTGGAAAAGTATTTGCAAATTCCCTGACTTCCGCTGCAAAGCCAACCGAGTAAATGGAGAGAACATGGTTAGCAAAACGCACTGCTTATGGGTTCTATGCCTTGCGTACATGAAACGGGAACAGGCAGAAAAAACCAAAGGAGGCAAACCCAGGGGGGCAGGGTCAAAAATCACCCTACCTCAAATAGTAAAAATGCTCAATTCTCCCACGCCACTACCTAACGGCAAAACCCGCAAGCAATCACTAGAAGAGGCATTAGGTGATGCAATTGTGATTAAAGGGTTACTGGGCAGGGATGTTCCACTATGGCTACAAACGCATACTGGGTGGAGACCATCAATATCAACGATCAGGAGACGAGCTAAAGAGTTAAATTTAGAGTTCAGTGTGTCTAACCCAGTCCCTAGGAAGACACTGGACACGCTTCTAGATTTGGCTTACGCTGCTTGAAACTGAGAAAATATGCAATTATCAGAAGCCGTCAGTTTTTACCCATTACTGACGGCTTCATTTATGCGAGAATTGCATTGTTACAAGGCCAATTTATGCGAATAGATCGGCTGTTGCTTAACGATTTTTGTTGAGATGATTTATTAATGCGGCTTTTGGCGGTTTCATCATATTCGCATATTAATTATGGATGAGAAAAAGAGCAATTTTGCCTAGTTCTAGACAGGTACTCTCATGTGACACAGAGAAAATTAACTATAAGTATTTAGTCCAGGCGCACCACCAAACGATAAATCCACCGCAGTCCCAAACCGTATCTCACAGGCTGTCAGTGTCTTGGCACATTGGTCTAGCGCAGGGTTAGATGTAGGAACATTATTGATGGTATAACCAGAACCCAAGTATCCACATTCAGCGGAACGATATCGCCATGAGCATGACCGCAGTAACGGACGGGCTGGTAAAGTCACGCTCTCAACATCAAATGACGATCCGAGTCGGAATTGGACAGCAATATAGTTTTCGCTGACCATCTGTTCAATTACAAATATTTGCTGCGGAAGTTCCTTAATTGCTGCGTTTTCATTCTCACCACCATCTAAAAATTGTCTTTGGGTAATTCGCCGTTTTACCGTCGTTCCCTCTAGCCGGTAGTTTGGGTTAGTTTTGCACTCAGTTAACCAACTCGAAACGACGCGCCCAATATTAGACACTGTAAGTTGCGGCGTGGGTATTGGACCTTGTCCAACTAAATCCCATCCCTCGGACTCACAACCTATAGCAGCGTATTCTTGTCCTTCAAAAGACACCCCGGTGTAGTTGCAGATGTAAAGAGTGTCTGATAGTTCTGTCAGGTTGTAACCGCTGACCTCAAATAGTTCTATGGGTGAGTCGGGACTTAGAGACAGGAGATTACTGATAATTGGCATTTTATTTTTAGAATTGCCAATAAAAAAGCCCCTGTTACGGGGCGGAGTTAGGCTTGTTTGGCGATCGCTAGTAGGAATATTTTCCTACTTCCTTTCCGTCGAGAAAGACGGATACTCCGTAGCTTTTATCTCCAAACCTCACTTTGTGAGGCTGGAGTGTGATGTTAGCGTCGTCGCTGACATCACCAACTACACTTTTCACCCTTTCTATTTGCGCCCAGTTGGCGCAATGCCCCTGAAACCTTTTTGCCCATGCGGGACGGGTGTCCTCCGCCCCGTATTCCAGTCCGTTGTCAAGACTGTATTCCTCAGTCATATCTTCCATACCTTTGACTCCTTTTTTGTTCGTCATCTATAAATGTATGTCATCTATTCTAATTTGTCAATAGTTTTGGAAAAGTTTTTTTCAAACCACTCCAAAGACTTGCTAGATAAGTCTTTCAGGAAACTGACTAAATCTGGATTGACTTTTCCGTTATAGCTGCGCTTATATCCCACAGCTATTAACTTCCTGGTTA
>JBJUHT010000206.1:0-3880 GCA_046070105.1 Dolichospermum sp. | reverse complement strand
TCATAACATCGGTAAGTGCTGTATATATTAGGGAATTTATTCGCCCAATATTTTTTAAAAAATCCTCTGATATTCTTTCTGTTCTCTGTCAGTTTAGCGTAATAAGTTAAGTACGGTAGAGCTTAATTTTTGCAAATAGTAATATTACATTATGTAGTGCAAAGTATAGCATAGGTTTACATGACAATTTTCTATCTATTTATAGGTTGCAGTTTTGTTACTTTGAGTTTAAACTTCCCCAGACCGGTTTCTCCAAAAGAACGAACCCGAATAATATAAGTTCCTGTTTCTGTAATGCGGGTAAATAGCACAGAATTACTTGTACCGTCAGGACCATCATCATTTTCTAGAACCGTTGCACCATTGGCAGCTAATAGTGTAATAATAGGGTCGAAATTTTCCGATGATAAGTCAACTACTAAATTATCATCTTTGTTTAATTTTATCGTATAATCACGAGCAAATCCTCCCTGTCCTGTGGGAATATCTTTGTTTGATAAAGTATCAGAAATTTCTGTAAAACTAGTTAAAGGAATGGGACTATATAATTTATTTTGTGCGGAAACTGTTTTGCCACAAATTCCTATTATTAGTAATGTGATAGGAATAATTAAAATTTCTTTAAAACCAACTACAAAATTATTTTTCATAAATTAATTTTCATCAACTAAAATACTTGACCCAGCAATACAGAGTAACTCATCTAATATAGCTTTATTTTTCTTTGTTTGTCGTGGCCACAGCAGCTATACCTAAAACTTTAATTTGATGTATTTCTAGTGTTTTCACAGCAGCTTTCACAGTAGCACCAGTAGTATAAATATCATCCAATAATAATATTGGTATATTGGGAGGACGATGCAAATCTTTACCAATAACAAAGGAATTTGCTAAATTTTCTTGTCTTTGAACTGCGGATAAATTAAATTGTGCTTTAGTTTCCTTAATGCGTTCTAAACCATTAACTTTTAACTTATATCCTGTCACATTACAGAAACCTTCAGCTATTAATACGGCTTGATTAAAACCTCTTTGTTTTTGTTTTTTTGGGTGCATAGGAATAGGAACAACTAAAAGTGTTTGCGTTAGTGGTGAATTTAATAACCATGATTCTCCTAACCATTGTCCTAAAAGATAACCAATTTGGGGATTATTTTCATATTTTAATGCAGCGATCGCTCTTTTGAGACTACCACCATAATTTCCCCAAACAAATATTGGTAATGGTTGTTTCCATAAATAAGCGGGATTTTGGCAATGACAACTTTGAACTTGTCTGGTACAATATAGACAAAGTTCGCTATTTGTAGGACGTTGACACAGGGGACAATCAGATTTGAGAAAAAGATTTAGTAGATTTTGAAATATTTTCATACTAGATATTTTACATAAACTAGATCACACCGACTGGTTTCTACTCCTGTTGTTGGTAGATAACCATGACTTTCATAAAGTTTAACAGCTTCCGTTAAAATACTAGCAGTTTCAATCCAAATTTGCTCAAACCCACGGGAAGAAATGACGGTTTCTAGTTGTTGTAATAAAAACTTTCCTAATCCCAAACCCCGCACTTTTGGTAAAAGGTACATTTTTCTAATTTCTACCGCTTTTTCGCCGCGATTAATGGGATAATAAGCCGCAGTTCCGATAATTTGATTTTCCTGTTCAACTACCCAAAATTCCCCTCCAGTGGCTAAATAATATGCTTCAATTTGTAATACATCTTTATCGGCCTCTTCCGGTTGCCAAGGTAAGCCGTATTCTGATAATACAGAACTAATGACTTGGGAAGCTAAAGTGCGATCTTTTTCTTGCCAATTGCGAATGATAAAATCTTGGTATTGATACATAAATTTAGTTCATCAAATTAGAATAATATTTAGGGAATTTCTATAGTGTTTTGAATGATTAATCTAAAACCTGTTTCATTCTTAAATCTACCCATTCTTTCACTTTGTGAAGACTGAAAATTAGGTTTTCTACTATTAGCGATATATGCCTTTTTAGATTTATAAATTGCTAAATCATGATTATTTATAAAAACACTAATTATCTTTCTAAGTTGATTCTCTCCATCATCTATCCAAACACTATTTGTGTACTTTCTCTCTTTTAATTCCACAAAAATAATATTATTGTTGTAAGTAAGCATACCATCACAACGATTATCCATTTTACCATCTGATCTGAGAATTTCAATACATTTATCAATCGCAGTAAATATCACATTTATTTCTTGATTATTCTCAACAATAGCAATCCATTTTCTAGAATCATTAATGTTAATATAAGCAGGATTTTCTGAAGGTGGAGGATCATCACAAAGTCCAAATTTAGGCTGATTTGTCTGACTCTGACAAGTAGATTTAAAAAAATTTATACTCATATTTGTTCCTCAATTTCCAGTAAATCATCAAAAAGGTTATTAGTCTCTGCTAAGAAAGTATTGAGATAATTTTCATCAGAAGGTAATCCTTCATAAGTAGAAAGTTGGATGATTTCTCCACTTTCTGTTAATTCATATACAATTGAATCTTCATCAGATACACAAGATGCTTGAGGAACAATATTTTCCAGTTGTTCTTTTAGTAAATTGCTGTTTGGTAAATCTAGAATTTTCTGTAAAACCTGATATCCTTTGATTGCTAATGTCAGATAATTAATAATATAAGGACTGTGGGTAGTAAGAATTAGTGTATTACCTTCTGTAAGGTTAGCAAATTCTAATAATTTATATAAAACGTCTTTTTGCGATTTGGGAAACAGATTTTGTTCTATTTCTTCAACAATATTTAAAAAACATTCATTTTTATATTTAGAAGATAATACTTCCAAAGCAGCTTTTTTAAGTTCCTCAGAAAGATTATCATTAGACAGGATTTTTTCAATTTCTGTTTTTAACCTTTTTTGCTCTTCCCCACTAAGTTCATTTTGAGAAGAATCTTGATTTTGACTGATAGATAAAGCAATATTTCTAGAAACTAAAAACAAAGGAATAAAAGACTGAAACCCGCTTGAAGATTCGGAAATATTTAATTTATAATCCTGTCCTAGAATATTTAAACTACTATTAATTTTATCAAATTCCAACTTTACATCACCCACTGGTAAAGTCAGACTTTCTGATAATTCCTGCTGTGAACGCTCTAATTCCTCAAAAAAAGTAGATAATGATGGAGGTAATCTTTTTAATTTTTCTGCACCTTTAACTACACTAAAAAAATTTCTCTCTGCTGGTACATACATAATTTTTGGCAGAATATACTTTTGACTATTATTACGTAAACCATATAATTTTCCATTGACATAATTAAAAATATAGGCATTACCACGATATTCTATTTCTGTTTCTGGTAAAAAATAATTTTTTAAGTTTTGATATTTAAAGCACGTATTAAAAAATCTTTTATTGCTTGTAACATCATTTATTTCTAAATTTTCACGATATAACTGTTTTTCCAACCAGCTAAATGTTGAAATTAACTTAGCAATACTACTTTTTCCCGTTCCTTGATTACCGATAAAAACAGTAATTTTACGAATATCTATAAATCCATTATTTTCTGCAAAACCCGACTTAATTGGTCCGAAATTTTTAACTTTTATTTGAGTCATATATCATCTTTGTTTACTGTATTTACTTCGTTTTCCTTTTCTAGCACAAACACTATAATTCAAAATCTGATTAACAATAATTTATTTTTTATAATAAATAAAAACGCCCTCCTTGCGGAGAGCGTTTTTTATTTAACTAGACTCTAGTTATTAACCGTTGATTGCAGGAGCGCTCAAAGCAACAGGAGCAACATCAGCAGCAGCCAAGTCTAGGGGGAAGTTGTGAGCATTGCGCTCGTGCATTACTTCCATACCTAAGTTAGCG
>JBJUHT010000205.1:0-23308 GCA_046070105.1 Dolichospermum sp. | reverse complement strand
ATTCCGACTGCAAAACCGGGCTGGACAAGGTTTAATGGCTACCAAATTCAAAAACCGCAAAACCAAAGACAAACTAGCCACTTTAAGAATTGTCAACAGCGACGACGAAATCATGATGGCCACCAATCGTGGTATTATTATACGTCAAGCCGTCAATGCAATTTCTATTCAGTCAAGATCAGCTACTGGAGTTAAAGTGCAGCGTCTAGACGAAGATGATGCCATTACTGGAGTTGCGATTGTTCCCCCCGACACTGGTGATAATGGGGAACTAGAAGAGGCAGAATAGCTAATTACCAAGATCCCTGACTTCTTGTAGAAGTCGGGGATCTTAATTTTCTGGTATAACTTTTAATCTAAATTACAGCAAATTGTCATCAAACCCGGAACAAGAACCCCACCCCCAACCCCCTCCAATATCAAAAGTTTATCCTTTTCTTCCCCCCGCTGCGGGGGGATTGAGGGGGGTGCGATCAGGGGGCTAAGATGTACCTTATATGATTGGAAATCGCTGTAACTATATATCCTACACGTACGATGGTATCTAAAACTACAAAATATTTTTCTCAATACTAATTGACTAATGTGAAGAATAAGTAATTAAATGTAGTTGGTTAATATTAAACGCTGAAATTAAGCCTAAATATCAAGTGTATCAAAAATTATACCCATGTTTTGCATACATGGTATTTGGCGACTTTTGGTGTGATTTACTCGCTTAAAACTCTTGCACAGTGAAGGGCGAGGATTTTAATACTTTTAGTTTAAGTTTTAACTCGTAGGGACATTACACATTTAACTCAGTTCAGCAATAGCAATAATTTATGCTCAAGTTTCAAATTGAATTTAAGTACCCTATCCCTATATCCAAGACTTTAACTTTAGGGACATTAGGACCTAGCGGCACTAGCAGTGAAGCGGCACTAAAATATCTAATCAGTCAAATTGAACAAGAGGAAATTAATGTTTTAGTAAAGTTATTTGATAGTTTTATAGACCTACAGCAAGCGTTAAAAAACGAGCAAGTAAATTTAGCTTTAGTACCTCACGCATACGAAAAAATTAACGAATTTTATATGCAGCCTAAATTTGATTTAGGCTTTATATTTGTCTATCCAACTCCTGTCTACGGATTAGCCAAAAGAAAAGATCAAGAATTTAAAGCTATAGGTAGTAAGATTGTTACCCATCCGGCACCATTACCGCTGTTATCGGAACTTTTACCACCAGAATATAGTCATCAAGAAATGACGGTAGAATTAGTCAACTCTACCAGTGTGGCAGCTAAACAAGTACATCAAGGTTTAGCCGATTTAGCTATTACTAATGAAAAAGCACGACAATATTATGATTTGGAATTTGTTTCAATTCATGGAACAATACCCATGAGTTGGTCAGTTTTTTACAAAAAGCCTAGTGTAGCTTATGTCTAAATTTTTTCCCTCTTATCAAAATATCAAAGTTAGTAATATAGATATAGTGGCTTTTCAATGTCAGGATATTATTTTTCAATTTGCCTACATTGCCCCTGGAGCTTGTTTTCCACTACATCAACATCCTGAAAGTCAAATGGGGATGGTAATTTCTGGCAATTTAGAGATGAATGTGAATGGTAAGAAAGAAATTTTAAAACCGTTACAACAAGTTTATAGTGCTGGATCTGAAGTTCCCCATGGTTCAGTAAATTATTCAGATGAATCCATATTCTGTTTTGATGTGAAACGGCTCACTAATTTATCAACTGATAAAGCAGCTTTTATAGATCTAAAACCCACTTCAGATCAAATTACAAATTTCCCCAGCCATATCGCCTTCGGCTCTTGGTTTACAACCATTATTAACCAAATTCCTCCAGGAGAAAAAACCTCCAACCAGCAATCTGACAGTGAGGAAATAGGGGTGATTATTGATGGTAAAATGATGATCAATATAGGTGGAGAACAACAGGAGATCAAAAGAGGGAAAATTTATTATGCTCCTGCTGATGTAATTTATTCAGGTTATAATTCAGCATCAGAAACAGTGACATTAATAAAAATTGTGTTGCCACATTATTCTTAAATTATTAGTTATTACTAGAGGTATATTTTTGATGGATTTAGGATTAACAGGAAAAGTGGCTTTAGTTACAGGATCTAGTGCGGGAATTGGTCTTGCAGTTGCCCAAACATTAGCACAGGAAGGATGTAAATTAATTATCTGTGGACGCAATTTCGAGAAAATTCAACAGATCGAAAAGCTACTAAGTCGAGAAAAAGAAAATTTAGAAATACTTGCTTTATCCGCTGATGTTCAGAAAGCTGGTGATTCTGAGAATTTAGTAAATACTGCTTTAGATAAATTCGGAAAAATTGATATTTTAATTAATAATTCTGAAGGAGCATCATTTGCTAGTGAAGCAGTAGAAACATTATCAGATGATGACTGGCGGCTAGTATTTGAAGCTAAATTAATGGGTTATATTCGGATGACCAATTTAGTGTTACCAGGGATGAAAAATCACAAATGGGGTAGGATTATTAATATTGTAGGTACATCAGGAAAAGAACCTTCACCCCGGTTAATTAAATCAGGCGTGGCTAATGCAGCTTTAATGAACTTTACTAAATCTGTTTCTAGTCAAACTGCTAAATTTAATGTTTTGATTACTACAGTTAATCCTGGTTTAATTGACACACCCAGACATCGCCAGTATTTAGAAATTGCTGCCCAGGAGGAAAATCAATCAGTTGATGTAATTAGATCTCGAATTGCTGGTAAAATTCCTGCTGGTCGTTTAGGTTTGTCTGATGAAGTAGCTAATTTAGTAGTCTTTTTAGCCTCAGAATGTTCTAGTTATATCACTGGAATAACGATTCCTATAGACGGGGGATTATCTGTTTCAGCCTTTTAATAAGTTTGGTTCTACCGCTCCCCTTATGGAAAAGAATATTAATTTAATTTTTGTAAGTTGGTTTCACTTTGTTCAACCCAAGCTACAATAAATGTTGTTTTACATAAAGAGAACGGTAGAGCCATAAGTTTCTAAGAAAATACAATGTACAATCCAACAAAAAATAAAATTATGAAAACTCCTGTAGTCTTTTGTATATTTCGACGATTAGATACTGTGGATTTACCTTTAATTAAGCCAGATAGCCTGACACCAAATCGAAAGTATAATCAAGAGTTTATGGAATTTTTCTTTATAGAAAATGATATATTCGGTGACGCATAGTAATTTATTCGTTGTAAGTAATCAATAAATCAAGAAAATAAATTGGGTAATGAGAAATGGTAGTCACACAAAAGCCGAGTCACAAAAATATTGAAGCTATTTATCCCTTATCATCAATGCAGCAGGGGATGTTATTTCATAGTCTTTATAACCCAGAATCAAAGGCTTATTTATCGCAAGTTCAAATTTGTTTACAGGGTAATTTAGATATATTAGCCTTGCAAAAAGCTTGGTGTAAAGTAGTAGAACGTCATCCGGCTTTGCGGACTGTGTTTGTGTGGAAAAACCCCAAACAACCTTTACAAATAGTCCAGAAACAAGTTAATGTTCCTTGGGTTAATTTAGATTGGAGTTCTCTATCATCAGATGCACAACAAGAGCAATTACATACTTTTTGTCAATCTGATCAGGATGAATATTTTGCCCTGGATAAAGCTCCTTTGATGCGATTTACTCTGATTTCTATGGGAAATAAGAGTTATGAATTAATCTGGAGTTCCCATCACATTTTAGCTGATGGCTGGAGTTTGTCAGTGATCATGGAAGAGGTTTGGCAGTTTTATACAGCTATAAATAAAGGAGAAACTTTATATTTATCACCTACTCGTCCTTATCGAGATTATATTAGTTGGTTACAACAGCAAGATATTAAACAAGCGGAAATTTATTGGCGTAAAAATTTGCAAGATTTTACGGCAACTACACCTTTACAAGTTGATAATCTTCGCCGTAAAAAAGATATTAGTAGAGAATATAATCACAAGTATTTTTCCTTGTCAGCAGCGGAGACGGCTAGTTTAAAAAACCTAGCTCAAGAAAATTATTTAACGTTATTTACACTGATACAAGCGGCGTGGGGAATACTTTTAAGTCGTTATAGTGGTGAAGCTGATGTAGTTTTTGGTGCTACCATTTCTGGTCGTCCTCCAGCTTTATCCGGTGTAGAATCAATGGTGGGGTTGTTTGTGAATACTTTACCAGTGCGGGTGAAAATTCCTGAAGATATGGGAATTTTACCTTGGTTAAAACAGTTGCAACAAGAGCAAATTGAACGAGAAGAATATGGCCATACTCCATTGGTGGAAATTCAAGGCTGGAGTGACATACCACGGGGTCAATCTTTATTTGAGAGTTTTGTAGTTTTTAATAATTTACCCCTTGCTCAAGAGCTTGGAGAAGCAGATCAGGACTTACAAATAACCAAGATTACAAATACTGGACACGCTGATTATCCGCTAACTTTGACAGTGACACCAGAGAAAGAATTAAAATTAAATTTGATTTATGCTGGCGATCGCTTTGATCATGGGACAATTGAGAGAATGGCAGGTCATTTGCAAACTCTGTTACTAGGAATTGTGGATAATGCTCAAAGTCTACCAGGAAAATTACCTCTATTAACTCCCCAGGAACAAAAATTTCTTTTGGTAGATAGTAATCAAACAGAAGCGGAAAATTTGCTCCAAGAAAATATCCACGAATTAGTTACAAAATGGTCAGAAACAACACCTGATGCTGTAGCTTTGGTTTTTGCTAATCAAAAATTAACTTATCAGGAATTAAATAACCGCGCCAATCAATTAGCTCACTATTTGCAAAAATTAGGAGTGGGTGCAGATATACCTGTAGGGTTGTGTTTAGAGAGGGGTTTAGAAGTAGCGATCGCTATTCTAGCAATTCTCAAAGCTGGTGGTGTTTGTGTACCTCTAGATTGCAATTATTCTCCAGAAAGATTGGGGTTAATTTTAGCAGATACTCAAGTACCTGTGCTGATCACTCAAACCAATTTACAAGCCTTACTTCAATGTGATTTCCCTCATCATCGGTTAATTTTAGATCAGGAATGGACACAAATTAATTTAGAGAAGAAAACCAACCCAATCACTCAAATTACATCTGAAAACTTAGCCTATATAGTTTACAGTTCCGGTTCTACAGGTAAACCTAAAGGAATTTCTGTTCCCCATTATTCTCTGACCAACTTAATAGCACATCACTTAGCGAAAATGGCTTCTGGTGTGGGCGTTTTACAATTTGCACCTTTGAGTTTTGATGTTAGTTATCACGAAATTGCTGCTGCTTGGGGTACTGGTGGAACTCTTTATCTGATTCCCGAAGATACTCGTTTAGATTTGGAAAAATTAATTCAATTGTTGGCAAGTAATTCCATTCAAAAAGTGATTCTTCCCGTTAGTCTATTACAGCAATTAGCAGAATTTTATGGACAACAAATAGAACTATTTAGCAATTTACGAGAAATCTGTGCTGCAGGTGAGCAATTACAAATCACCCAACCAATGATTGATTTATTTAAACAACTGAAAAATTGCCGTTTATATAACTTATATGGACCGACAGAAGCAGATTTAGTGACGACTTATGCCTTTAGCGAAAATCCAGAACAATGGCCTGTTTATGCACCCATTGGTAAAGCGGCTGTCAATGTCAAAGTTTATACTTTAGATAAACATTTCCAACCAGTACCTGTGGGAATTGTAGGAGAATTATATGTTAGTGGTTATGGTTTAGCGCGAGAATATTTTCAGCGTCCAGAATTAACAAAAGAGAAATTCATTCCTAATCCCTTTGATAAATCACCTTATCATCGTCTGTATAAAACTGGAGATTTAGCAAGGTATTTACCAGATGGTAATATTGAGTTTTTAGGAAGAATAGATGATCTCGTCAAAATTCGCGGTTATCAAATTGATTTATGTGAAGTCGAAGCAATTTTAAGCAAGTATCCTCGCATTAGTCAAGCAGTAACAACTACTCATGGGGAAAATGCTCAGGAAAAATTTCTAGTAGCTTACTTTATCCCGGTAGTTAGTGAAACTGTCAATGCTTCTGAACTGAGAAAATATCTGGCTGCTCAATTGCCAGATTATATGATTCCTTCTGTATTTGTGCAAATGGATTCTTTCCCCTTGAATCCTAATGGTAAAGTTAACCGTAAAGTTTTACCAATTCCCACGAATGAGCGACCAGAATTAAATCAAATCTATATTGCACCACAAACCTCAATTCAAGAAATATTAGCAGAAATTTGGGCTGAAGTATTAGGAGTTAAACAAGTAGGAATTGATGATAACTTTTTCCAATTAGGAGGACATTCACTCAAAGCCATACAATTAATTGGGAAAATTCGCCAAATATTAGAACTGGATATTACTATTCGTCATTTGTTTACTTCTCCCACCGTCAAAGAATTAGCTACTGTGCTAGGAGAATTAGCTGGTGGAGAGGAAATTATCAATGAGATTGCTAAAACTATCCAAGAAATTGCCCAACTTTCACCAGAAGAAGTACAGGCAATGTTAGCACAGCAGTAGGTTCAAAAATAAATCAATTCCATCAAAATATTCGGGAAAAATACTAGGAGAAAATACCATGAATACAATTAATTTTTTATCGCAGTTAAGAAGTTTAGAGATCACAATTTCCCTAGAAGGAGAAGAACTGAAAATTAAAGCTCCCAAAGGAGTAATTACACCATCTTTAAAAGCGGAAATAGTGCAACGCAAACCGGAAATTATTGCTGTTCTCCAAGAGGCTAAAACTTCCAGCCAAGATGTTTTTGTACCCATAGCTTCTGTAGATAGAACGGGTATGTTACCCCTGTCTTATAACCAAAGCTCAATGTGGTTTATACATCAATTGGATCAAGATAATACGGCTTATAATGAATCTTTACAATTGAAAATCAAA
The DNA here is from genome assembly GCA_046070105.1 of Dolichospermum sp. Taxonomy (GTDB): domain Bacteria; phylum Cyanobacteriota; class Cyanobacteriia; order Cyanobacteriales; family Nostocaceae; genus Dolichospermum. Next base: position 16,383 of record JBJUHT010000205.1, on the reverse strand, counting down.
GGTCAGCTAAAGATCACGGTTTTAGAACAAAGTATTCGAGAAATTATTCGTCGTCATGAAAGTTTAAGAACTGCTTTTCTTGCCATTGACGGGAATCCTTATCAAAAAATCAATTCTCATTTTACTTTTCACTTGCCAATTATAGATTTACAAACTTATTTAGAAACAGAAATATCATCTTACATCACCCGCGAAGTTCGTCAATCTTTTAACTTAGAAAATGGTAATTTATGGCGATTTAAACTATTGCGAACAGGTGCAGATGAGTACATTCTCCTAATCATTATCCACCACATCATTGTTGATGGTTGGTCAATGGGTATTTTTATTAAGGAATTATGTCATCTTTATCAGAGTTTTGCTAGTGGTTCTCCTATATCTTTGCCAGAATTAAATATACAATATGGTGACTTTGTGGTATGGCAACAGGAAAATATTACAGGAGAAATATTACAAAAACAACTAAAATATTGGCAACAACAATTAGCTAATAAACCCCCATTGTTAGAATTACCAACAGATAAACCCCGTCCAGCTATTCAAAGTTTTGCTGGTGCAACTCATGAATTTAAAATTGATGGTGATTTAACTCAACAATTAAGGAATTTAAGCCAAAAATTAGGGGTAACTTCCTTTCATACTTTACTGACAGCTTTTGTAGTTTTACTTTATCGTTATACTGGTCAGAATGATATTAGTGTGGGTTGTCCAGTTGCTAACCGCAAACAAGTAGCAGTAGAAACATTAATTGGTTTTTTTGTAAATACAATAGTTATCTGTAATCAAATTGAAAATAACTGCCAGTTTTCCGAGTTAGTAGCACAAATACGACAAACAAGTTTAACCGCTAATGATCATCAAGATGTATCCTTTGATCAGGTTGTGGAAGCATTAAATCCAGAACGTTCTCTCAGTTATAACCCAATTTTTCAAGTCATGTTTGCCTTGGAAAACCTATCTTTAGAAACCATAGAGTTACCTGATTTAAAGATCACTCCCCACACGGTGGAACGGGGAATATCTGCCTTTGATTTAGGTTTAGCTATGTTTGAAACCAAGACAGAAATTATTGGTCAATGGGAATATAGTACGGATTTATTTACAGCAGATACAATGATCAGAATGACAGATCATTTACAGACTTTATTATCAGCTATTGTGAATAATCCCGATGAATATATCAACAAATTGCCTTTGTTAACAGCAGCAGAAAAAGAGCAAATATTAATTACTTTTAATCAAACCGACAGAGATTACCCCAAAGATAAATGTATTCATCAATTATTTGAAGAACAAGTTAAACTTTATCCCGACAACATTGCACTGGTTGATGAAAATCAACAATTTACCTATCAACAGTTAAATTCTCAAGCTAATCAACTGGCACATTATTTACAAAATTTGGGTGTAAAACCAGAGGATTTAGTAGGGATTTGTTTAGAGCGATCATCTGAACTAATTATTAGTTTACTGGCAATTATTAAAGCTGGTGCTGCATATCTTCCCCTTGATCCTCATTACCCTCTTGAACGTTTATCCTACATGATCGATCATTCTCAGGTTCAGGTAATACTAACTAAGGAGTACCTGACATCTTTAACAGTTGATAGTAGCACTAAAATTATTTATTTAGACCATTTAGAAAATACGGTCTCTGTTCAAAGTCAAGACAACCCAGTTAGTGAGGTAAAGCCAGAAAATTTAGCTTATGTAATTTATACTTCTGGTTCAACTGGTAAACCCAAAGCTGTAGCTGTTGAACATAGGTCTTTAGTGAATTTCATTCACACGGCAATTCAAGAACATGAAATTACCGATAATGATAAAATACTCCAGTTTGCATCCATTAATTTTGATGCTGCTTTAGAAGAAATATTTTCTACATTAGCTTCCGGTGCAACCTTAGTATTACGCACCGCAGAAATGTTAAATTCCTTTTCCATATTCTTGCAAAAATGCCGTCAATGGCAACTCACAGGTTTATTTTTACCTACAGCTTACTGGCAACAATTAATATCAGAATTAGTAGCTACAGATGGAATTTTGCCTGAAACCATCAGAGTCATCAATATTGGTGGAGAAAGATTACTACCAGATAAATTAAAACTTTGGCAAAACTATTTACAAGAAAAATTTTCCTCTTGTCCAAGGTTACCAATTTTAATCAACGCCTATGGACCCACAGAAGCCACAGTAGTTACAACTTTCTGTAATGTATCTCAAGTGGAAGATGAGCGCGAACAACAGTCTATAGGTCGAGTAATTCCTAACGCCAAAACATATATTTTAGATGCTAAATTACAACCTGTTCCTATTGGTATACCTGGAGAATTACATATTGGTGGTGCTGGTTTAGCTAGAGGATATTTGCATAATCCAGAATTAACATCGGCAAAATTTATTTCCCATTGTTTTGATGATTCTCCATCTGTTCGTTTATATAAAACTGGTGATTTAGTCCGCTATTTACCTGATGGTTATATAGAATATCTAGGAAGAATAGATGATCAAGTAAAAATTCGTGGTTTCCGGATAGAATTAGGAGAAATTGAAACAGTTATTACTGCTCATTCACAAATTACAGCAGCAGCAGTTGTAGTTCGAGAAGATAACCCAAATATTAAACAATTAGTTGCTTATATAGTTACTAATGAACCTTCCCTAAATCGCTCTGATTTACAGAATTTTCTCAAACAAAAGTTACCCGATTACATGATCCCTACTGTCTTTGTGTTTCTAGATGCTTTACCTAAAACACCTAATGGCAAAATAGATCGTAAACAATTACAACAATTACCAATTCCATCAACAATTAACAAATCAGAAACATTTATTGCCCCCCGCACTCCTACAGAAGCAGTTTTAACTAATATTTGGCAGGAGGTTTTACGGTTAGAAAAAATCGGCATTGAGGATAATTTCTTTGAGTTAGGTGGAGACTCAATTCTGAGTATCCAAATTATTGCCCGTGCTAATCAAAAAGGTGTCCAAATTACTACAAAACAGCTATTTCAATATCAAACTATTGCCCAATTAGCTACTGTGACCAGTCACACTAATGCTGTTGTAGCCGCACAAGGTTTAGTAATAGGAGAAGTTCCCCTAACACCGATTCAAAAATGGTTTTTTGCGGAGGATTGGTGTGAACCTCACTATTTTAATCAGGCAATGATGTTGCAAGTACCAGCAGAGATTCAGCCAGAATTATTAGTACGGGCAATTAGACAGTTAATTATTCATCATGATGCCTTACGGACGCGATTTATTAAAGTTGATTCCCAATGGCAACAAATAAATAGTAATATCAACAGTGATCATGATCAACATGATCAATTAGTGCCTTTTGAAGTAGTTGATTTTTCTGATATACCAAGTACAGAACAGTCAGCAGCGATTGAATTTAAAGCTAATGAATTACAAGTAACATTAAATTTAGCAACAGGTCCAATGTTGCGAGTGGTGTTATTTAATTTAGGTCAAGAAAAATCCAGTCGTTTACTTTTAATTATTCAACATCTGGTTGTTGATGGTGTATCATGGAGAATATTATTGGATGATTTAGTAACAGCCTATTGTCAACTAGAACAAGGAGAATCTATCAAATTACCTGCCAAAACTACATCATTTCAACATTGGGCAATTCGTCAACAAAACTATGGCAATTCCCCAGCAATTACACAGGAATTAAATTATTGGTTATCTCAAGTTCCAGCCCATATTCAACCTTTACCTTTAGATTTTTCTGTCGTAAAAGCAGCCCAAAAAGCCTTGAATACGGAAGGGACTGCTGAAGAGATTTCTGTGGCTTTAACAACAGAGGAAACTCGGATTTTACTTCAAGATGTACCTTCTGCCTATAATACACAAATTAATGATATTTTATTAACTGCTTTAGTGCAAAGCTTTTCTCAATGGACTGGTGCTGATTCCCTATTGATTGACTTAGAAGGTCATGGACGGGAAGAACTATTTAATGATGTAAGTTTATCTCGCACTGTCGGTTGGTTTACTACTATTTATCCTGTGTTTTTGCAGTTAGGAAAAACTTCTGATATTGGGGAAAATTTAAAAAATATTAAAGAACAATTGCGAAAAATTCCTAATCGTGGTATTGGTTATGGTATCCTTCGTTATCTGTGCCAAAATATTGATATTTGTCAACAATTGGAAAAACTGCCCCAACCTCAGATATCTTTTAATTATCTCGGACAATTTGACCAAATTCAATCAGAACCAATTCTATTAGGATTTGCTCCAGAAAGTCCAGGGCGAATTTTTAGCCCTAAAGCAGCGCGTGGTCATATATTAGATGTAGTAGGCAAGGTGGTAGAAGGGAAACTAGAAATTTATTTTGTCTACAGTCAAAATCTTCATCGGAGAGAAACTATTACTCATCTCGCTAATGATTATATATCGAAGTTAAAAACATTAATTACACATTGTACTTCTTTAGAAAATGGTGGTTATACTCCTTCGGACTTTCCTGATGTGGATTTGAGTCAAGATGAACTTGATGATTTATTATCTACATTGGCATGAATATAGCAGGTGACAGTTGACAGAGTTGAAAAGATTTTAGTGTAAGGCTTTTTAGGTCAATTTTGTATCTCATTCAAGTGCATACCGCTATAAGCAAGAATAATTTATTAATTAAGAAAACAAATGGAACATAATCTTTTTGATTTAACGGGTAAAGTTGCTATTATTACAGGCGCTGCTAGAGGAATTGGTAAAGTAATTGCTCAAGGATTAGCTGCTGTGGGTGTTAAAGTAGTAATTGCTGATATCAAACAAATAGAAGCAGAAACAACAGCGAAAATTATTCAAGCAGCAGGAGGAGACTCTATAGCCTTAACAACTGATGTTACTAAACGTCAAGATTGCCAAAATTTAATTCAGCAAACTGTTAATTATTACAACCGTTTGGATATTTTAGTTTGCAATGCGGGAGTTGATATTATCAAACCTTTCATTTCCTTAGCAGAAGACGAATGGGACGCAATTATCAATGTTGATTTAAAGGGGTATTTTAATTGTTCTCAATTAGCAGCTAAACAAATGATGGCACAAGGTACAGGTGGATCAATTATTATGAATTCTTCCATAGCTGGTGTAATTGGTATCTCTGGTTGTGCTGCTTATACTGCGGCTAAAGGAGGTGTAAATCAGTTAGTGCGATCGCTTGCAATAGAATGGGCAAATGATAGAATTCGTGTTAATGCTTTTGCCCCCGGATATATCAATAATATTATGGAAGGCACGGAAAAATTTCGTTTACCTCCAGAGCAAGATCAAGCACATTTAAAAATAAAAATTCCCATGCAGCGAAGAGGTGAACCAACAGAATTAGTAGGTCCGGTGATTTTTCTCGCTTCCGACGCTGCTACTTATGTCACAGGTGCAATTTTAATGGTAGATGGTGGTTACAGTGCCATGTAAATGGCTAGTACCGCAGGGCGGAATTAAAAATTAACAATTAAAAATTAAAAAAGCAGATGAAACAGGCTTTTTCAGTATTTTTAATTATTGCCTAACTTACGCCGTGTTGTACTAGTAATCAAATCAGTTATCAGGAGATTTTTAGCAATGTTTAACATCAATAATATTAACTCTATGAATCAGCCAATTAATAATCTAGAAATCAGCAAACATATCTCAGTTATTGAATCAGCTTTATTAAGAAATATCCTTATTGAAGACTGTGCTGTAGTCAGCAAAAAAGACGAAAATGGTCAATTTCAATTAATTGCTTACATCGTTTCTAGTGTACGCATATCCTCAGAACAAATTAAATCTCAACTACAAAATAATTTACCGACATCTTTATTCCCAATATTACCAAAAACCTACGTTCCTGTTTCTAGTATTCCCTTAACAGCTACAGGGCAGATAGATGAAGTTTCTCTAATGAAATTAGCTGTGATTGATTCTCACTTAATTGCTAATGTAGAAAAACAACTGGAGTCAATGGGAGAAATTGATCGTGTTGCCGTCATAGTTGAACCACAAATTAACAAAATTCCTGCTCTGCATTTAACAGATTTATTACCAGAAATTTCAGTTATTAACTCTGAAGATCATCAAACTCAAGGACAAAAAACCTTATCCAGCAATAACAGGGAACATCAACAATTTCTAGAACCAAAAAAACCAGCTATTAGTCATGGAGAAGCTTTAAACTATCCTCAAGACGCTCCTCAAACTTTAGGAGAATTACTAGAAAAAATCGCTCAAAAATCAACTAATAATATTATTTATATTCAATCTGATGGCTCAGAAAAAATACAATCTTATCAAGACTTATGGCAACAAGCCCAAAGGATTTTAACCGGTTTGAGAAAGTTAGGACTTAAACCCCAAGATAAAATAATTTTTCAATTGTCCCACAACTTTGATATTATCCCAGCTTTTTGGGGATGCTTACTAGGAGGTTTTGTTCCTTTAATCATTCCCCCTCTCCAAAGCTATGAAGAAAAAAACCAAGCTGTAGATAAAATTTGTCATGTTTGGCAATTATTAGATAATCCATTTATTTTAACCACTGAATATTTACAAAAAAATCTAAATTCTCTCAGTCAGTGGTTGCCAAATCCAGAATTAAATCCACAGTTAAAGATTTGTGTAATCGAAGAATTACGAATTAATAACCCCGACTTAAATTATCATCCTAGTCAACCTGATGATATAGCCTTTTTTAACCTAACATCAGGTAGTACAGGAATGCCAAAATGTATAGGTCTAACCCATAAAAATCTCATATCTCGTGCTAGGGGAGTCAATATACTTTGTAATTTTAGATCCTCAGATGTCATACTTAATTGGCTACCTTTTGACCATATCGGTAGTATTTCTGATTGGCATATTCGCTGTATTGATGTAGGATGTCAACTGGTTTATGTGCAAACAGAATATATTTTAAGTCGTCCTCTCAATTGGTTAGACTTAATTGATAAATTCCGTATTACTCATAGTTGGTCTCCTAATTTTGCCTATGGTCTGATTAATCATGCCCTCAAACAAGAACAAAGACAAAATTGGAATTTAGAATGTGTTAAATTTTTCCTCACCGCAGGAGAAGCCGTATCTGATAAAGCAACAATAGAGTTTGTTGACCATTTACACACTAAATATAAATTGCAAAAAACAGCACTTCGTCCCGCTTTTGGTATGGCAGAAATGGGTTCAGGAATTACCTATTATCAGCCCACAATAAAACATCCTTTAACTTTTCACACTATAGACAAAGCCTCGTTAAAAGGACAGCTAAAACGATTAGAAATTGGTAATCCTCAAGGTATAACTTTTACTGATCTTGGGACTGTAATTCCTGGTGTTTCTATCAGAATAGTAGACCAGGAAAACTCATTGTTATTAGAAGAAACTATTGGTAAATTGCAAGTACGAGGTGATGCAGTCTTTAAGGGGTATTATAAAAATTCCCCAGCAAATCAAGAAGTATTATTAAAATCTGGTTGGTTTGATACCGGCGATTTAGGATTTATTAGTCATGGACATTTAGTAATTACCGGCAGAGCTAAGGAAACTATTATTATTAATGGTGTCAATTATTATTGCCACGAAATCGAAACTGCTGTAGAGGAAGTTAAAGGAGTAGAAATTTCTTATACGGCTGCTTGTGCTGTACGATTAAATGATAACAATACCGATAGATTAGCAATATTCTTTCATACGGAAAAAGTTGATGATGCCTTATTTAATCTCCTGAAAGAGATTCGTACCCAGCTAGTTAAACAAGTGGGAATTAATCCAGATTATCTAATTCCAGTCCCTAAGGAAATTATTCCTAAAACTGCCATTGGTAAGATTCAACGCTCTCAACTAAGTCAGCGTTTTCATAGTGGTGAATTTCAAAAAATTATTAAACAAGTTGATATCTTCTTTGGTAATTCTCATACTATTCCCGACTGGTTTTATCGGCAAGTTTGGCAACAAAAAAGCCCGATAATTAACCATAACACTCTGAATATAACCAATTCTACTTTAGTATTTATTGATAATTCTGGATTAGGAGAATCTATCTCTCATAGATTATCTCAATATAATCTGCCATACATAACTGTATCATCTGGTAAAGATTTCCTAAAAATCAATAATTTATCCTATCAAATAGATCCCGAAAAAGCAGAACATTATCAGTTATTATTGAACTCTTTAGCAGATAATAAGATCATCCTTGGGCAAATTATCCACCTATGGACTTATGAAAAATATAGTGGGGAAGTCACGAGTTTAGATGCTATTAAACAAGCGCAAATACCAGGAATATATAGTTTATTATTTCTAGTTCAAGCTTTAGCTAAAGTTCAGAGTTCTCAACATCAATTTGACAATCAAATTAAGTTGCTATTTGTTTCTAGTTACGTTCAGTCTATTTTATCAACTGACTTAATGGCTTATGAAAAGTCTCCAGTTTTGGGACTGCTAAAAACCATTCCTCAAGAACTACCCTGGTTAAATTGTCGTCACATTGATTTAACTTTTGAGGAAGTTAAAAAAAATGGTGATTATCTTCTTCAAGAACTACAAATATCTAGCAAAGAACGGGAAGTTGGCTATAGAAATGGGGGACGTTTTGTGACTCGCTTGCAAAAAGTAGAATTGCTCAATGAACCTAAACAGCCAATTCCTTTTCAGCGAGGTGGAACTTATTTATTGAGTGGAGGACTGGGAGGTATAGGAGTAGAAATTGCTAAATATTTGTTGAAGAATTACCAACCTCGACTATTATTAATTGGTAGAACTGCCTTACCAGAAAAAAGTACCTGGGATTTGCATTTACAAAAAACAGATCCTATTTCCCAACGTCTACAAGCTTATCAGGAACTAGAGCAGCTTGGGGGAGAAATTACCTATGAAGCTGCTGATATTTGCGATTTAAAACGGTTGCAGTCAATAGTGGCAAAATCTGAGGCAAATTGGGGTCAAAAATTGGATGGTATCATTCATTTAGCTGGTATATTTTATGAGCAATTAGTATTAGAAGAAAGCCCAGAAAAATTATTAGCTATGTTAACTCCTAAGATGTTAGGAACTTGGACATTACACCAATTGATTAAAAATCATAGCCACAGCTTTTTTATCAATTTTTCTTCTTTAGATGGCTTTTTTGGTAGCACTGCTGAAGGTGCTTATGCTGCGGCCAATAGTTTTATTGATCGCTTTTCCCAATATCAACAATTTCACAGTACATTAAATAGCTATTGTTTTGCTTGGAGTATGTGGAATGATACAGGTATGAGTCAGGGTTATGAGATTCAAAATCTTATGAATACCAAGGGGTTTTCTGCTATGTCTTGTTCTCAAGCGATCGCTTCTATGTTTGCCAGTTTACACCATAATCAAACACAGTTATTTGTCGGTTTAGATGGTAATAGTCCTAATATTCGTCGTTGGTTAATGACATCTGAAAATTTACAAACGTTAACCGCTTATTTTACTACTAATTCGACCGATATAAAATTACAGAACTGGCAAATAAATGACAGTTTTGGTACTAGTTGCACTTGTAAATTAGTACAACTTTTAGAAATGCCGCTGACTACAAATGGTGCAATTGACAAAGACAAATTAATACGGCAGTATATCCGTCAGGAAACAAGTAATTATATAGCACCCCGCAACGAAGTAGAACAGAAAATTACTCAAATTTGGCAACAAGTTTTAAACATCTCTCTTTTGAGTGTTGAAGACAACTTTTTTGAATTAGGAGGTAATTCTCTTTTAGCTGGCCAGGTAATTTCTCGGTTGCGTGATACTTTCGCTATTGAGTTATCTCTGCAAAGTTTATTTGCGTCTCCTACTGTAGCCACTTTAGCCCATAAACTTGATATATTGCATTGGGCAGTAACGTCTGCTGAAACTATTAATACATCAGAAGAATACGAAGAAGTTTGTTTATAACTTCGACACAGTAATAGAAAATTGACTATTATTGTATAATAAAAATATTGCCAATTTATTACTTATACACCATGTTTACCACAGCAATAACCACAATCCGCGAAATGCGGCTGTTTTTAATTATCTGGTTAGGACAAGTCATCACCTTTATAGGTTCTAGTATTACCGCTTTTGCGTTGGATGTTTGGGTATATGAACGTACGGGTTCAGTCACACAATTTGCCTTAATCACCTTATTTAATACCTTACCGTTTTTGTTAATTTCACCTATAGCTGGTACATTTATAGACCGCTGGGATAAGCGCTGGACAATGATTATTAGTGATATGTGCGGAAGTTTAGGAACATTAGCGATCGCTGCTTTATTTATATCTGGTAAATTAGAAGTATGGCATATTTATTTAGCCAATACTTTCAGTTCTGCTTGTTTAGCCTTTCTACATCCTGCTTACATGACTACCAATAGCATGATAGTACCACAAAAACACCTGAATCGTGCTAATGGCATGATGAGTTCTTTACATGGTGCAGCCCGCATTATTGCACCACCTTTAGGGGGTTTATTATTAGGATGGATTCACTTACAAGGCATTATAGTTATTGATTTTATTACCTTATTTTTTGCTATTGTTCCTTTAATGTTTTTGCGATTTCCAGAAATTAAACCCTCTACCGAATCAGTTATACCAATTTCATTTTTAGAAGATATAACTTATGGTTGGAAATATTTAACACAAAGACCTGGTTTATTAGGATTAATGTTTTTATCGGCTATATCCATATTTACCGTTGGTGGAATTCACGTCATTACCACCCCTTTAGTATTAACTTATGCTTCTGTTAATATATTAGGAACTATCCTTTCTATTTTTGGTTCTGGTATGCTTATCGGAGGTTTATTAGTTAGTATTTGGGGAAATTTCGAGCGCAGTATAGATATTATTTGTCTGTCTACTTTTATTGGTGGCATACTTGTATTTATCTCTGGACTAACTCCCTCTTTGATTCTGTTTACAGTCTCAATTTGCCTATATTTTGTCATTTCCACCTTTGCTTCCAGTCCTATGCAAGCAATCTTTCAAAGAAAAGTAAATATCAATGTTCAGGGTCGAGTATTTGCCATGAAAGATGCTATAGAATTTTCTCTTTACCCTTTAGGTTACATCATTGTTGGTCCTTTAGCAGAAAAAGTTTTTGAACCTTTAATGTCTGGTGACAATTTCTTAACTAATACCATTGGACAAATTATTGGTGTTGGTCCTGGTCGGGGAATGAGCCTTCTATTAATCCTATTAGGAATTCTCACCATGATCTCTACCTGCTTGGCTTATCTTTCTCCCCGGTTAAGATCAGTAGAAGAAGAATTACCAGATATAGATATAATTTTAGATACAAATCAAACAGTAACAACCTTTCCTGAAGCAGTTACGTCTGCATCTTCCCACTAACTCTCTTGATCTTGATTTTTAAAACTAACAACTTAATTCACTTTTAACTACAACATCTCATGACTAGCACAGAAAATTCTTTAACTAACCAAAAACGCGATTTACTCAAACTCCTCCTCAATAAAAAAGGTATTAATCTCCAAACAGAAATTATTCTTCCTCGTCCCAACTCTGAACCAGCACCTCTATCTTTTAGTCAAGAACAACTCTGGTTTTTATCCCAAATTCAGGATAATGCCACTTATAATATGCCTCTTGCATTACAAATTAGTGGTAGTTTAAATATATCATTTTTAGAACAAGCAATTACAGAAATTGTCAGACGACATGAGATTTTGCGTACCAATTTCCAACAAATAGAAGGTAGGAATTTACAGGTAATTAGACCAGAAATTAATATTAGCTTGCAAGTGATTAACTTAGATCAAATTCCCGCTAAAGAACAATTACAAAATGTCCAACAACTAATTAATCAAGAAACTGATAAAATTTTCAATTTAAGTGAAGATAATTTATTCCAATCTACACTTTATCAACTCAATCAAAATTCCTATGTGTTGCTTTTAAATATGCACCATATCATCTCTGATGGTTGGTCAACAGGAATTTTATTAGAAGAATTATCTACACTTTATGCAGCTTATCTCGCAGGAAATAAATCACCATTACCAGATTTACAAATTCAATATGCTGACTATGCAATTTGGCAAAAACAAAAATTTACTTCACAAATTAGAGAAAAACAACTAAATTACTGGCAACAACAATTAACAGACATACCACCATTATTAGAACTACCAACAGATAAACCTCGTCCCCCAATTCAATCTTTTAGCGGAGGTATTTGGGAATTTTCAATTAATAGCAATTTAAGCCAAAAAATTAGAACATTAACCCAACAGTCAGACGCTACATTATTTATGACCATGTTAGCGGCTTTTGTAATTCTACTCTATCGCTACAGTGGTCAAGATGATATTTTAATTGGTTCTCCTATGGCCGGTAGAAATCGTCAGGAAATACAATCATTAATCGGCTATTTTGTTAATACTGTAGTTTTGAGAACTAAACTCACTGGAAATCCCAACTTTAGGGAAATTCTCAACCAAGTTCGTCAAGTAGCTACGGACGCTCATAATTATCAAGATATCCCTTATAATCAAGTAGTAGAAGCATTAAATCCACAACGCAACTTGAGTTATAATCCTGTATTTCAAATATTATTTGATCTTCAGCATTCACTCACAGACAAATTACAACTACCAGGACTAACTTTACAACCTTTTTTAGGGGAACATTCAACTTCAAAATTTGATTTATCTTTAATCATAGAAGATAGGGGTACAGAATTAATTGGTGTTTGGGAGTATAGCAGTGATTTATTTACCCAGGAAACTATCACCCGAATTACAGAAAATTTCCAAACCTTGTTAAATGGAATTGTTAATAACCCAGAAATACCTATTAAACAATTACCTATAATTTCAGCATTTGAACAACAGCAAATTTTGGAAAATTGGAACAATACACAGCAAGATTATCCTGAATCTTTTTGTATTCATGAATTATTTGCCCAACAAGTTATAAAAACACCAAATGCCATAGCAGTTAAATTTGGTAATCAACAATTAACCTATACTCAATTAAACCAAAAAGCTAACCAATTAGCTAATTATTTACAAAATTCTGGTGTGACATCAGAAGTATTAGTAGGACTGTATTTAGAACGTTCTTTAGATATATTAATAGCCATTTTAGCAATTCTTAAAGCTGGTGGTGCATATCTACCTTTAGATCCTAAATATCCTCAATCAAGATTAGCAGATATCTTAGATGATTCTCAAGTTTCGATCATTATAACCCAAGAAAAATTATTAACCTCCCCTAGTTCCCCCTTACAAAGAGGGGAAACTTCACTCAGCCCATATCAAGGGAAAATTATCTTATTAGATACAGATTTAACAATCATTTCTCAGCAAAATATAGAAACACCAATTAGTGCAATAAAACCAGAAAATTTAGCTTATGTAATTTATACTTCTGGTTCAACTGGTAAACCCAAAGGAGTAATGATTACCCATCAAAATATAGTTAATCATGCTAGTAGTATTATTCACAAATATCAAATTGATAGTCATGATCGGATTTTACAATTTACCACATTTATATTTGATGTTGCCGCAGAAGAAATTTTTCCCGCTTGGTTAAGTGGTGCAACTTTGATCATGCGTCCTCAAGACATGTTTACAAATTTAATAGAGTTTAGCGAATTTTTAGGACAAGAAAGTTTAACAGTCGTCAATTTACCTGCACCTTATTGGCAAGAATGGGTATTAGAAATAGATAGAAAAGTAAGTCAAATTCCTGATAATTTACGTTTAGTTATCACAGGTAGCGAGCAAGTTTTACCGGAAAAATTAGCTTTATGGCAAAAATTAGTAACAGAAAAAGGACAAAATATTCAGTGGATAAATGCCTATGGACTAACTGAAACTACTATCACCAGTACAGTTTATCAACTTCCAGTAAATTATCAATTAAATACCACCCATTCTGTACCTATTGGTCGTCCTATTGCTAACACAGAAATATATATTCTTGATCACAACTTACAACCTGTTCCTATCGGTATACCTGGAGAATTACATATTGGTGGTGCTGGTTTAGCTAGAGGATATTTAAACCGCAAACAGTTAACCAAGGAGAAATTTATATCCAATCCCATTCCCAGTTCCAAATCATCAAGATTATACAAAACTGGAGATTTAGCTAGATATTTACCAGATGGAAATATTGAATTTTTAGGTCGCATTGATTATCAAGTTAAAATTCGTGGTTTTAGAGTCGAATTAGGAGAAATAGAAGCAGTTTTAGCACAACATTCTTTAGTTAAATCATCAGCGGTAATTGTCAGAGAAATTCAACCGAGAAATAAGCAATTAGTCGCTTATGTTGTCACCGAAGACCATAGCAATATTCAACAGGATTTACGTTCTTTCTTGCAGCAAAAATTACCAGATTATATGCTTCCCGCGTTCTTTGTCAGATTAGCAGAATTACCCTTAACCCCTACAGGAAAAATCAATCGTCGGGCTTTATCTGCATTAATGCTAGAATTAAATCATGAAACTGATTATATATTACCTCGTCATCCCCTTGAGCAGAAATTAGCAGAAATTTGGTGTCAAGTTTTAGGGTTAGAAAAAGTTAGCGTCGAGGAAAACTTTTTTAACTTAGGTGGACATTCTTTAGCAACCATCCAAATTATATCTAGAATTAGACAAACCCTAGAAATAGATTTACCATTACAATATTTATTTACAGAACCAACAATAGCAGGTTTAACAAAAGTCATTAATCAGTTATTACAAACCGTAGATCATATCACTCCTACTGAGGATTTTCATGGTGATGCTATTTTAGATTCTAGCATTAAACCACAAAATCTACCTCAACAATTTACTAATCAGTTACAACATATTCTCTTAACTGGTGCAACTGGTTTTTTAGGTGTTCATCTATTACATGAACTTTTAGAAAAAACCTCAGCCAATATTCATTGTTTAGTCCGCACTGAGAATGTTTCTGAAGCTAGGAATAAGTTGAAAAATAAGCTATCATTTTATCAGCTATGGAATGAACAGCATAGTCAAAGAATTATACCTATCATTGGAAATTTAGAAAAAAATCTCCTGGGATTGTCTGAAAATGAATTTCAAGATTTAGCTAGTCAAATTGATATGATTTATCATAATGGTGCTTCTGTAAATTTGATTTATCCTTATTCAGTTTTAAAACCTGCTAATGTACTAGGTACTCAAGAGATTTTACGTTTAGCAAGTCAAATTAAAATTAAACCTGTACATTTTGTTTCTACTACTTCCGTCTTTTGTCCAGAAAATTATCCTGAAAATGAAGTATTACTAGAATCAGATCCTTTAGACCATTATCAAGGATTAGTAGGTGGATATCCTCAAAGTAAATGGGTAGCAGAAAAATTAGTAATGCAGGCAAGAGAACGGGGTTTACCTGTTACAATATATAGAGCAGCTAGAATTATCGGTCATAGCCAAATTGGTATTTGCAATACTGAAGATATATTTTCCAGAATCATTACAACTTGTCTGCAATTGGGAACAACCCCTAACATTGACTGGGAAGATAATTTAACACCGGTTGATTATGTCAGTCAAGCCATTGTATATTTATCTTGTCAAAAAGAGTCTTTAGGAAAAGCTTTTCACTTGCTAAACCCGCAGATTATATCCATGAATCACCTATTTAATTTAATTCGTAAACTAGGTTATCAATTACCACAGATTAGTTATGATGAATGGTACTCCCAATTAATTAATCTGATGCAAAAATCAGCAGATAAAAAATTAGAAATCATGTCTGCATTTTTTCCACCAACTTCACAGCAAAAAATCCCCGAACCAAAATTCGATTATCAAAATACAGTTAAGGGATTATTTGGTGCTAATATTAATTGTCCGCCAAT
This sequence comes from Dolichospermum sp., assembly GCA_046070105.1. Classification (GTDB taxonomy): domain Bacteria; phylum Cyanobacteriota; class Cyanobacteriia; order Cyanobacteriales; family Nostocaceae; genus Dolichospermum. The sequence continues at coordinate 513 of JBJUHT010000205.1, read as the reverse complement.
AAATGAAAAGTTACTCAGCCAATATTTTAAAAATGACAATTTTATTTATAGCAAATGATCAAACTTAGACTGTTAAAACCTCCTAACATTAGCATATATTATACCTTGTCTTTCCTCAGTGGCATATTCATGGGAACAACCGTCGCCCCCATTGGTGCATGGTTCTTAGCCTGGGTATCCCTAGCCCCCTTGTGGATGCTAGTAGTTAAAATTACACCAAAAACAGACAAAAATTACCCATCTGCCCCGGTTCTTGGCTTCATCTGGGGCATCGGTTATCACGGTGTCGCATTGTCATGGATTACAGGTATTCATCCCATGGACTGGCTGGGTGTCCCTTGGCTACCGAGCTTAACTATTACCCTATTTTGTTGGGCATTTATCAGCCTCTGGGGGGGAATTTTCGTCTCTGTTTGGGCGGCTTTAATGGCGCGTCTAGACAGGAGAAATCCTTATTTGCGTGTCCTCATTGGTACAACCCTTTGGTGCAGTTTAGAAAGTCTTTGGAGTGCC
>JBJUHT010000204.1:0-40505 GCA_046070105.1 Dolichospermum sp. | reverse complement strand
AGAAACAGAATCACAAAGAGTATTATATTTAGCAGTTCCCGAAGAAACTTACAAATCCTTTTTTCAAACTCGACTTGCTAAAATAGCAGTAGAAAGACATAAAGTTAAAATCATAGTCTATAATCCAATAATGGAGGTAATCGAGTTATTCTCACAGACCAAATATTTTCTTGATTATTGATACATTTAAAATGCAAAGAAGGATGAAAAGGGTTTTCTTTCCATAGCTGATAAGCCTTTCTTGCACTCTGTCTAACTTGTTTATTCAGAGACTTATATTCATCCCAAAAAGAAGGAAGTGTTGCAGAGTTCATAACTTATCATAATCCATCGGTGTAGCTAAACCTTCTGTGATTTCTTTTTTAGCACGTTGGGCAAATGTAATCAATTTTGGTTGAGTTTTTTTAAAAGAATTGTCCCATTTTAATTCATCTTGCAAATCTGCTAAATATTCTCTAAGATGTTCTGCTACTCTATCTTGTATATCCTCAGATAAAGATTCCATCATTTTAATTACAGTGGCAATTGCTGGAGATGACATAATACACTTTCCTTGTATTAATTTACCTTTATATACAATAATAAAATAACACACTTTGGAAAAATGCACCATGCCTAAAATTACCCTAAGAACTATCTCAACAAATAGCACAAATAGGAGTAGATACCTTACCAGAACTCCTAGCTGTAAGTCTACAAAAATTATTAATACCAACACAAGCCCGCCTGGGAATGAATTCCCAGTCTAATAGCAAAAGTCATCTAAAGATGACTAAAAATACTGAGAAATTGATAGTTTACTTTAGTAAACTTTAACTATCCTGTAAATCCTAAAATCCTGGACATCCTGATTCAGACAAATAAAACCTCCAACTCCCCACCAAAAATCATCCAACAACATCCTGTAAATTCTCAAATCCTGGATATCCTGATTCTGACAATGAAAAATATTTTTGGGAAAACAAAGCCCTATATATATGGGCGCACAGATTCCCACTATACTTAAACGATAACCGAAACTTGGAAACTTGTCAAGAGTATTTTTAAAAATTTTACCGTTTTTTATCCAACCTCCTCGCCAAAAATCCCCAACCTATGTAAAATAAGATATCTCTATAAAAAAATATCGAATATGCAATCTGCCATTACCCTAACAATTACCACAGGGAAATTATCAGGAAAACAATATATATTCGACAGTCGCACGACTTGTTTAATTGGTAGAAATGATGATTGTTATTTATCAATACCCGATGAATTTGATAAACGAGTTTCTCGCTATCATTGTTTATTAGATATTAACCCTCCCCAAATCAGAATTAGAGATTTAGGAAGTTTAAACGGGACTTATATTAATAATACAAAAATTGGTGGTAGACAATCTCACCAAAATGCCGAAGAAGCTGCTAAATTAAACTTTCCTGAATACGATTTACAAGATGGTGATGAAATTAATTTAGGTGATACCGTCTTGCGAGTTAATATTGAAATTCAACAACCAATTAATCCAAATCCTCAAGTCCAACAACCAAATCATCAAACTCCACATTTTGTCACCCCAGAACCAAAAGCGAAAATAAGGCTTTTTGATGTCATTCAAAAATTAATCAAATTAGCGATAAGTGGAGAAAGAAATTTAAAAGCATTACTCAATTATCAAATAATCAAATCTATCGCTAAAGGTGGTTTTGGAGAAGTTTATTTAGCGCAACATTCCCAAACTGGTAAATTTGTGGCGTTAAAAGTGATGTTACCTGCGGTTGCTGGAGATGATAAGTGTGTGCAAATGTTTCTCCGGGAAATCGAAAATATGAAAGCTTTAAAACATCCCCATGTGGTGGAATTATTAGATTATGGTTATGCAGAAAACCTATTTTTCCTAGTTATGGAATATTACGAAGGTGGCAATGTTTATGATTTAATGCAGCAATTAGGAGGAAAATTACCTGTAGATATGGCTATGGGAATTATCATCGAAGTTTTAGACGGTTTAACATATACTCACAATGCCGAAATTCCTTATGTTAAATTAGCTAATGGTAGTTTTGGTAAAGGTAAAGGTTTAGTTCACCGTGATTTAAAACCAAGTAATATTTTTCTCTCTAATATTAATGGTAAATTAACAGCAAAAATCGGTGATTATGGTTTAGCCAAATCCTTTGATTTAGCAGGTTTAAGTGGACAAACTTTCACAAAAATGATCGGAGGAACACCCGGTTTTATTCCTCGTCAACAAGTGCTTAAATTTAAAGAATCTCAACCTGATGTAGATGTTTGGGCGAGTGCAGCTTGTTTGTATAATATGTTGACAGGATATTTTCCCCGCAACTTTACAAAAGATCCTTTTATAGATGTGTTAGAAAATGATCCTGTACCTATTCTCCAACGTAATGGAAATATCCCCAAAAAATTAGCCCAAGTGATAGATTTAGCTTTAATTGAAAAGCCACAAATCTATTTTGATAGGGCTGAAAAATTCAAGGAAGCGTTAATTAAAATTTAAACTTAAAATCTATGATTTCCCTGACATTGCTAACGCAGTATTTTCGGAACTTTTGGCAACCTAGAAAGGGTTTAGCGATGGCCGAAGCTTGTATAATTGGGATAGTGGCTGCTTTATCTGCGGTATTACTCAAACAGGGTTCAGGGTGGTTGGGAACATGGAGAGTACATACAACTCACATATTACCACCATTGATAATTTTACCAGTTATTGGTATCAGTTTAGGTTTTTTCTCCGGTTGGTTAGTGCAAAGGTTAGCGCCGGAGGCCTCTGGTAGTGGTATTCCCCAAGTTAAGGCAGCTTTAGGTAATGTGCCAATTACATTATCATGGAGAGTAGCTTTTGTCAAGTTAATTAGTGCCATCATTTCCTTGGGTTCGGGCTTAACCTTGGGAAGACAAGGTCCTACAGTCCAAGTGGGTGCGGGTTTAGCAGCGGGAATGAGTCGTTTAGTTCCCACTTCCCCAGACCACCGGAGACAAATGATAGCAGCGGGCGCTGGGGCGGGGTTAGCGGCGGCTTTTAATGCACCTTTAGCAGGGGTATTATTTATTATTGAAGAGTTATTACAAGATTTATCTGGTTTAACCTTAGGAACGGCTATTATTGCTTCCTTTATTGGCGGTGTGATTTCTCGGTGGTTGGGTGGCGGTAGTTTGCAATTAGACTTAAAACTAATTGAGTATTCTAGCACTTTTTCCCTATTAGAAATTCCTACTTTATTAATTTTGGGAATTTGCATTGGTTTATTAGCGGCTTTATTTAGTAAGGGATTAATTTTTAGTATTTTAATTTATCGCCGTTTACATATTAGTTTACCTTTACGAGTGGCTTTAGCTGGTTTGGCTTCTGGTTTGATTATTGCATTACTTCCTGAACATTTTCGAGATAATACAGGTTTGCGAGAGTTTATAATCACTGGTGAAGCAAATATTCCCGTAGCAGGAATTGCCTTTATTACCCAATTTATCTTAACATTAATTGCCTTTGGATCAGGTGCGCCGGGAGGAATATTTGCCCCTAGTTTAATTTTAGGTTCTTGTTTAGGTCATATTATTGGTGTTTGTGAATTGCAAATATTTGGAATTGGTTCACCGACTACCTACGCATTAGCAGGAATGGGGGGATTTTTTAGTGCGGTTTCCAAAGTTCCTATAACTGCAATTGTTATTGTTTTTGAAATGACCACAGATTTTAATTTAGTATTACCTTTAATGGTGGTATCTGTAACATCTTACTTAGTTTCTGACAAAGTTTTTCCTGGTTCACTTTATGATAAACTGTTAAAATTAAATGGCATTGTTATTAAAAAAGATAATAATGAAGATATATTAACACAATTAACGGCTCAGGATGTCATGCAGCGGATAGTGGAAACCTTAGAAGCAGACATGAAAGTAGATGAGGTAATTAAAGCTTTTTCTCGTTCCCATCATCGGGGATTTCCTGTGGTAGAAAATAATAAATTAGTAGGATTAATTTCCCAAACAGATTTACAGAAAATCCGTAATCATCTCTCACCAAATGAAACTCTTTTAAAAGAGATTATGACACCTCAACCCGTGACAGTTACACCCACAAATAGCCTCAGTCATGTTCTCTATTTATTAGATAGATATCAAATTAGTCGTTTACCTGTAGTAGAGGGAAAAAAATTAATTGGAATTATTACCCGTGCTGATATTATTCGTGCAGAAGCAGAACATTTAAATGGGGAAAATGGGGTGAGAAGTCCTATAGTAGAACCTTCTTATTTAGTTTACCAAACAAGATCCCCCAGTATTGGTAGAGGTAGATTATTAGTCACCATTGCTAACCCAGAAACCGCCGTCACTTTATTAGAAATGGCTGCGACTATTGCCCGCGATCGCCATTATGAAATAGAATGTTTACAAATCATTTTGGTATCTCGTCATATTTCCCCAGCCGAAACCCCAGTCAACACTACAAAAAGTCGTCGTTTACTCCGACAAGCAGAAAGTTTAGCCAAAAAACAGCATATTCCCATTCATACCCAAATTCGTGTCGCCCATGATGTCGCCCAGACGATTTTAGAAACCACCAAGGAAAGACATATCGCCTTAATTCTCATGGGTTGGAAAGGAAATACATCTACCCCAGGACGGATTTTTGGTAATGTGGTAGATACCATTATTCGTCAAGCTAATTGTGATGTTGTTTTAGTAAAATTAGGTAGTAATTTTCATTCTCTCCAACAATTAAAACGGTGGTTAATTCCCATGGCTGGGGGACCAAATGCACCCATAGCTATTAAATTATTACCATCTTTAGTCACATTGGCAAATCAAACAGAAATTCGTTTAACTCAAGTAGTCAAACCCGGGGAATTTGCACCAGATATGACGGTTTTAGAAGAATCTACCCGTCAATTAATGCGTCACCGCAATTTACATAGTACCGTTGTTGCCGCATCCTTACAAGCCGACTCTGTGGCGGCTGGAGTCATTGAGTTAGTCAAAGCTGAAGATTTTGATATTGTGATTTTAGGTGCTTCCCGTGAGGGATTATTACAACAAGCAATTCAAGGTAATATTCCTGAAGCCATAGCTTCAGGTGTTAACAGTACGGTAATTTTGGTTAGTAGCGCTATTCAGGAATAAAAAACATCAAGTCTCACGTAAAGGCGCGAATAATCAGAGTTAGAGAGATTTTTGAGATTTTACCCACCCTACTAATACAACAGTTACCGGTATTATGAAGTACAGATACAGCACTTCCCGACGTTATGAGGTATAAGAACCCCACCCCCAACCCCCTCCTCGCAAGCGAGGAGGGGGCTTACAGCAGTTTTCGGCGATTTAAACCAGACTTTGATTACCTTCTTCCTTTGCGCCTACCCTTCGCGCGAAACAAAAACCGTGGTCCATTTACCTGAAATTTGCTGTAATATGTACCTCATAAGAATTAATGATAAAACTCTTGTGGTGCATCTTGCCCGCATAAGGTGTACCTTACTCAAAGCTACTTGCTGTATGTTACTATTCCCTATGCCAAAAAGCAAAAATCATGCCCACAATAAAACCCCCCAAGTGCGCCCAATAAGCAACTCCCCCGCTTTCTACACTCATATTAGCTGCTGTTTGTAGACTAGCAAAACCAGAAATCAGATTTTGGATAAAGAAAATCCCAATAATTACCAATGCGGGAACATTAATTGTAGTGATAAAAAAACCTAAAAAGATTAAAGTGGTAATTCTGGCGCGAGGAAACCAGATTAAATATGCACCTAAAACACCAGAAATAGCTCCACTTGCTCCCAAGGAAGGAATAATAGAGTTGATACCAATAAACCATTGACATAAAGCCGCCAATGCACCACAAGTTAAATAAAAAAATAGATATTTTAAATGTCCTAAACGGTCTTCAATATTATTACCAAAAACCCAAAGATAGATCATATTTGATATTAAGTGCCACCAACCTCCATGTAAAAATTGAGAAGTAAATAAGGTTGTCCATTCACCACTCCAGCTATTAGTTAATTGCTGGGGTATGACAGCATACAATTGGAAGAACTGTTCTAGTTGTGTATTTGACAAACTGACTTCATGGAGAAACACTAGAACATTCATTCCTATTAACCCATAGGTAAAATATGGGGTAATTCGAGTCGGATTTTCATCATAAAGGGGAAACACAAATTTTGTTCCTAATTATTACTAATAGCACTATAACGCTTGATCAGAGGGAATAGGGAATAGGGAAGGTTTTTTCCGTTCACCTACTTATAAGGTACGTTAGTAATGACTAATATTACACAATACTTGCTGATTCATAGAGTCTACGGATAATGGATATAATTTTCGTTCCATAATCTAAATCTGCGGACCAACGTCCTGATAATTGATGAATTGACGGAGCAACACCTCTGGTAACAAAACGAAATCTGGGATCTACTTGTTCCTGTACCAAAGGTTCTAAACTAGCATAAGCTTTTAAATGTTGAATATGCGCCCTGACACCAATCCTCGCACTAGGGAATGATGCTCCTTTGGACGCACCACCAGCCGCACCCAAACCAGCAAAATTATTTTGTTGAGGTTTAATATCAGTACCAAAGCGCAAAAATCCAGTTTCTAAACACATTTGACAAAAAGCAATATCATGATTTACTCCTTCAATATTTGCTTCTTCTCGATATAGTTTAGGAAGATCAGAAAACTGGCTCAGAGCGTTTTGATTATTATTTTTGAGAAATAGTTGTAGCTGTAATTCTGATGTATTACCATTGGAGATAATTTGCTCAATTTGAGCCAGACAAATTGGTGAAATTGATCGTAATTTCACAACACATTTAGCATTATCCCAATCAACAGCAACATGAGACTCTCGCAGTTCAATTGCTTTGATATAGACTATTTGACGATAGCTAACCCGACGCAAATTAGGAATTTTAGAAACATCAACCCGTAACCGATCTACTAAATCAATGGGAATATAAGAATTACCATTAATTAATAATCCTTGTTCCGAGTAATTTTGGCCATTGATATTGATATTTATATTAGTAAAATTGTTTTCAGAAGTTGCTTTTTGAGGATCATTGATCTGATTCCAAGCAGCCAACCCCTCAGCAATACCCACAGCAAAATCACGGCGACGACTTTGTAACAAAATACGGTCTTCAGGACTACTTAAAAAACCGACCTGTAGCAATAAAGCTGGTATCGCAGTTTGACGACAAAACTGTAACTTACCCAAGCCGCTATCTGTATCTGGTCTAACTCCGCGACTCGGTAATTGAGGGACACGGCCTAAAAGTCTCTTTAATAAGAGTTCCGCATTTTCTTGACGTTCCTGATTTTTGGAAATATAGAATACACTTGCGCCCCGGACAGAGGGACTACTAGCAGCATTAGCTTGAATTTCTAGTGCTATATCCCTGACATTAGCACGGGCATTAATCCAAACAATGGTTTTAGCAGCACTTAAATCATCAGGAACAGCCAAAACCTCTAAATTACGGCTACGGAGTTCTGTCACTACCAAATCTCGCAAAAGAATCATTTCCTTTGCTTCCGTCGTCCCACCAGCAATAGCTCCGGGATCATTTTTACCGGCTTCTATGCCCCCATGAGCAGCAGAAATAAAAATACGTCCCATTTTCACCTATTTCCGTTATAGTCCTACAGCAATTGCTATTTTACCCCATATTCCGGCAGCTTTTCACAGTCTTGTCTATGATCTCTTTCCTCTTTAATTACTTTCGCCGCTCATGTAATTTAAGATACACATCTCTTAAATTAACTTGATGATATGCTAAAGCTACTAGAGTATGATAGAACAAATCCGCGACTTCACCAGCGATCGCATCACTATCATTATCTTTACAAGCCATAACCACCTCCGCGCTTTCCTCACCAATCTTTTTCAAGATCTTATTATCACCACCTGCCAATAATTTACAGGTATAAGAAGTTTCATTAGGATCATCCCGGCGATCGCAGATGACATCAAACAATTGTGATAAACTATCCCCTGGTGGTGGTGTCACCGTCCCACTCACCTGGTGAAAACAACTACGCTCCCCTGTATGACAAGCAACATCACCCAGTTGCTCCACAACCACCAACAGAGCATCACTATCGCAATCATAACGAATACTTTGCACCTTTTGAATATGGCCAGAAGTTGCCCCTTTGTGCCAAAATTCCTGACGGGAACGACTCCAAAACCAAGTTTCCCCAGTTTCTAAGGTCTTTTGTAAAGATTCTTGATTCATCCAAGCCATCATTAGCACCGTACCATCTAGATAGTCTTGGATAATAGCCGGAACTAAACCCTTGTCATCATAGCGAATTTTGTCCACAGGGATAGCAGATGAGAGTGATAATGGTTGGGGAGAGGACATAGCAGTTAATTTAGAATAATCTAGGACTTAACATAGCATTTTCGGTTAATTCTAGATCATAGAAATTCGAGTAACTTTTCGACCTATCCTAAGATAGAGCATAAATTATTTATTTCCCCAGTTTAGGGAGGAAACCTTGGTAAATACCTCAATTAAAACCACAAAATCACAAGAGATCTTTGCTGCTGCTCAAAAACTTATGCCCGGAGGGGTTAGTTCTCCCGTGCGTGCGTTTAAATCCGTAGGTGGACAACCAATAGTATTTGATCGTGTTAATGGCGCGTATATTTGGGATGTAGACGGTAACAAATACATTGACTATGTTGGTACTTGGGGACCAGCCATTTGTGGTCATGCTCACCCAGAAGTCATTTCCGCACTACACACAGCCCTAGACAAAGGGACCAGTTTTGGCGCTCCCTGCGTCCTAGAAAACATTTTAGCGTCAATGGTCATTGATGCTGTTCCTAGCGTAGAAATGGTCAGATTTGTCAACTCTGGTACAGAAGCTTGTATGGCTGTGTTACGACTCATGCGGGCTTTCACGAACAGAGAAAAAGTAATCAAGTTTGAAGGTTGTTATCACGGACACGCTGATATGTTCTTGGTCAAGGCGGGTTCTGGAGTCGCTACTCTGGGTTTACCCGACTCACCTGGAGTGACTAAAGCTACTACCATTACCACTTTAACAGCCCCTTTCAATGATTTAGAAGCCGTAAGAGCCTTATTTGAACAAAACCCTGGGGAAATAGCTGGTATCATTCTTGAACCTGTAGTCGGTAATGCCGGTTTTATTACCCCTGACGCTGGGTTCTTAGAAGGACTCAGGGAACTTACCCATGAATATGGTGCATTATTAGTATTTGATGAAGTCATGACAGGCTTTCGGATTGCTTACGGTGGCGCTCAGGAAAAATTTGGTATTACTCCCGACCTAACAACTCTAGGTAAAGTTATTGGTGGCGGTTTACCAGTGGGCGCGTATGGTGGTCGCCGCGAAATTATGTCTATGGTCGCTCCCGCAGGTCCTGTGTATCAAGCAGGAACTCTTTCTGGTAATCCTTTAGCTATGACAGCGGGGATTAAAACCCTAGAATTATTGAGTAAGCCTGGTAATTATGAATACCTAGAACAAATTACTAAACAGTTAGCTGATGGATTGTTAAAAATCTGCAATGATACAGGTCATGCTGCTTGTGGTGGTAATATAAGCGCGATGTTTGGGTTGTTTTTCACCTCTGGACCAGTACATAATTATGAAGACGCTAAAAAGGCTGATACAGCGAAGTTTGGCCGTTTTCATCGCGGAATGTTAGAACATGGTGTTTATCTAGCGCCCTCTCAATTTGAAGCTGGTTTTACTTCTTTAGCACACACTACAGAAGATATCGAACAGACTTTAGCGGCTGCCAAAAATGTCCTGTCTAATCTTTAACATTTTTATTTAAGTAATACTACTTATCCCCGGCTAAGTTCAAAAAGAAGTCGGGGATCTGGGATTTGTAGTTTACTTACAGCGAATTTGCGGGTAAATGAACCACGTTTTTGGAAGGTAATCAAAGTCTGGTTTAAATCGCCGAAAACTGCTGTAACATTAGGACTAACTGTTTGTAGCTTGAGGAGGCTGGTGTGTATTTAACTTGTATAATTTTCTCAGGTAAGATACTCACCCCTTTAGGAGTAGCTGAATGATCTATACCATAGAGTAAATTTACTTTGATTTCATGTCAGCTATAGCACCTCTAGTCATGGCAGCAATCGCTTTATCAGTAGCTTTAGGTAAATGATAATACTTACCTCCAGCGGTTTTTGACAATTCCTTTGCAAAGCCAGTAGATACAAATTTACTTTCCGTATCAATGACTAATAATTGCATTCCCGCAGCCCTAATTCTGCCCGCAATGTCTAATAATTCGGCTTTGATATCTGGTTTTTCTCCGGGTTCCATGGGTTCACCCAAAGAACGAGCTAACGGAATGTTACCGCGTCCATCAGTAATTGCCACGATAACAACCTGTCCAATATCGCCACCCATTTGGGCATTTATCCCCACCCGCACAGCTTGAGTTAAACCATGTGCTAAGGGAGAACCGCCACCACAAGGTAATCTTTCTAACCGATTTTTCGCTAAAGCAATGGAACGGGTAGGAGGTAATAATACCTCTGCTTGTTCTCCTCTAAAAGGGATTAAAGATACTTGGTCACGATTTTGATAGGCTTCTGTTAAAAGCTGCATGACTGCACCCTTAGCAGATTGCATCCGATTTAAAGCCATTGAACCAGAAGCATCTACCACAAACACCACTAAAGCCCCGGCTTTTCTCACCAACCGCTTAGAACGAATATCTCCCTGTTCAACAATAACTTTTTTATCCGGCTGTCTAGCTCGGCGTGCTTTTTGATACGGGGCTGCCGCTCGCAATGTAGCATCTACGGCTATTCTCCGAGCTTTACCTTTGGGAAGCATGGGCTTGATATAGCGTCCCCGGTCGTCTGAAAAGATTATACTGCGACTTCCCGATTTACCTTGCCGTTGTGCCATTTGAGTAAAATAAAGCACTTCTGGGTCAAGAATTACCCCTTCTGGGTCAAAAATAAACTCTTCGGGAATGTCTGGAGGTTCTTGTTGTTCTTGGTCTTCTTCTTTTTGGTCTTCCTGTTCCTCTTCCTGTTCTTCTTCTTGTTCTGACTCGTCTTGATTTTCTGGTGGGGGTGGTGGGGGTGGTGGTTGGTCTGGAGGTGGTGTTTGGATGATAGTGGTTCTGGGAACTATGACCAATTCCACAGCGCGACGTAAATCATCCGCTGTTACGGTATTACGTCCTTCTAAAGCTGCTGCGGCTTTGGCCACACGCACTGCAAATAATTCTGCACGGTGTCCTTCCACACCGCCGCGAATGGCTTCATTGACCAGGTAGGTAATTTGTTCTGGGGTAATGGTGACTTCTTTTAACCATTCCCGTGCCAGGATGATTTGGGTTTTCAGGGAGTCTATGTCTTCGCTGTATTGTTGCAGAAATTCTGTAGGGGATTGAGAATAGGCAAGAGCTTGTGCAACGGCCTGTACTCTTTGATCTATACCTAAAACTCCGTCTGCTGATAAGGCGATCGCTATTCTATCAAGTAAATGTTCTCTTAATGCCCCTTCTTCGGGATTATAGGTGGCAATAAACAACGGTTTACAAGGATGTTGAAAACTGATTCCTTCCCGTTCAATTTGGTTACGTCCGTCCGATAATAGCGATAAAAGTTGGTTACTAATTTGGTCATCTAATAAATTGATTTCATCTACATACAGCACACCTCGATTAGCTGTAGCGAGTAATCCCGGTTGAAATACTGTATCACCGGCTTTAAGCGATTGTTCCACATCCACAGAACCCAAAAGCCGGTCCTCTGTCACACCCAGGGGAATTTGCACAAAAGGTGCGGGGATAATTTCCGTTTCTATCTCCTGTCTTTCTTCAGCTAAGAGTTGATCATCCCATGCTTCTGGATGATTAGGATCACAGTTGCTAATAGAACCTTTCACAACTTCAATAGGTGGTAATAAAGCGTGTATAGCACGCGCCATTACAGATTTAGCAGTACCGCGACGACCTGCAATTACCACACCCCCCAAAACGGGGTCTACTGCTGTCAACAGCAAAGCTATTTTAATTGCTTCTTGGCCGACTACAGCGGCCAAAGGAAAAGCAGTGATTGTCGGGGTAATAGTAGGCGATCGCATTGTTTCCTGAATAGTTATTATGATTCTAGCATAGCAATTCTTGGCACATTTTAGAATATACAGCACTTTCTGGTGTTATGAGGTACACCACAGGCGGGCAAGATACCCACCCCACAAAAGTTTTATTATTAAAATTTGTACCTCAGATTATGACCAAAAGGTGAAAATACCTCTGTATGCAAAAGCCGGAATTGTTGATTATCGGATATTTAATTTATTAGATAATTGCTGAGAATATTACAGTAAATCATATCAAAATGAACAAGGTCAATTTGGTTATGCAAATCGTCGAATTGTCTTACCAAATCAAGCGATATCTTTACCTTATTTTCCCGATTTATTGCTAGATTTAAGTAAAGTATTTCCCCCGCATTAGATATCTGAATTTTTTGACAAATTATTGATAAATAACATATAATTATCAATAGGTTCAGCACCACTGTCAAGTTAAAAATTTATTTACCTTGGGTAAAATGGAGCTACAGATATGGTACAACAACTCACACCACAAACCAAATTAGAAATCATCTACCCTGATAGTGATGGAAATCCCATGGCCGATAATACAGAACATTATGAATGGATAGTTAAAATCAAAGAAAATTTAGAGCTATTATTTGCTTCAGAAAAAGATGTGTTTATCGCTGGAGATTTATTGTGGTATCCGGTAGAGGGAAGTGTCAAAACCCGTCAAGCACCTGATGTCATGGTTATTTTTGGCCGACCAAAAGGTAAACGCGGTTCTTATAAACAATGGGAAGAAAATAATATTCCTCCTCAAGTAGTCTTTGAAATTTTATCTCCAGGAAATCGCAGCCAAGAAATGGCTAAAAAACTACTTTTTTATCAACGTCATGGTGTAGAAGAATATTATGTTTATCATCCAGAAAAAATTGAATTAACTGGATTTATTCTTCAAAAAAACTGGTTAGAAGATATTGAAGAAATCAATAATTGGGTAAGTCCACGTTTAGGAATACGCTTGGAAATAACATCAAATAATTTAGAAATTTATTATCCTGATGGTAAAAAGTTTCTCACATTTCTAGAATTAAATCAACGTGCTGACCAAGAATGTCAACGTGCTGACCAAGAACGTCAACGTGCTGACCAAGAACATCAACGTGCTGACCAAGAACGTCAAAATTATCAAGACCTATTAGCAAAATTAGAAGCTAAAGGTATTGATATTAATACTCTCTAAAATTGATATCCCTGACTTATAAAAAGTTAGGGATATGAACCAATAGTAAGCAACCAAAAACTAGATAATAAGTGAGAATATTGCACTGAACATATTATTAAGTAAGCCAATTGTTTATCTACTCAGGTTATATTTTTACTTTATTTTATACCCTAATATCTATTATTTGATCATCATACAATTTAAGTGCGTAGATATTTTGTGTAACTCACCTCACTCCTGGAGCTAAGAGGAAAGGGAAAAGGCAAAACTTTTGTAAAACGGGGGTTTCCAAGCCTTTGTGTATTTATTCACAAATTGTTACAAATCAGTAATGAATCTAATTTAAGGATCAGGTATTAATAATAATCTGTAGCTATTGGCAATATGGCAGCTTTTGCGTTATAATGTCCCCAATTACCATCAAAATGGTCTTTAAAAATTTCGTTTATTCTCCAGTGTCATTATCAAAAAATAGCGGCAATTGTGAGCAGAAATTTTATTTCGCTACTGTGACAAACATCTAACTAAAAACAATTTTATCGTACACACAAATGATCAGGTTAACAGGTTATAAAATAGTTGAAAAAATTTATTGTAGTAGTGAAACTTCAGTCTTTCGAGCTATAAGAGAAAAAGACTCAATACCAGTAGTTATTAAATTTTTGCGCCAAGAGTACCCAAAATTCGAGAAATTAGTCCAGCTTCGCAATGAATATACTATTATTAAAAATTTGAATATTACCGGCATTATTAAAACCTATAGTTTAGAAAATTATAAAAATGGTTATGCTTTGGTAATGGAAGATTTTCCAGGTATTTCTCTTCAGGAAAAAATGAAAGAATGGGGGGAAAGAGGTATGGGAAACAGTGCGTTAGGATTAAAAGAATTTTTCAATATTGCTCTACAAATAGTTTCTATCTTAGCAGAATTGCATCATCAAAGGGTGATTCATAAAGATATAAAAGCAGCTAATATTCTGGTTAAACCTAGCACTTTAGAAGTTAAACTCATTGACTTTAGTATTGCTTGCTTGCTCAAGAGAGAAACTCAAACCCTCGCTAGTCCTAATGTTCTGGAAGGAACTCTATCATATTTGTCTCCAGAACAAACTGGACGTATTAACCGCTTGGTTGACTATCGAACTGATTTCTATTCTTTAGGTGTGACATTTTTTGAACTTTTGACTGGAAAATTACCTTTTGCTAGTAATGACCCCATAGAATTAATACATTATCATATTGCTAAAAAACCTCCATTATTACATAATATTCATCATCATATTTCCCCGATTTTATCGGCAATTATTCATAAATTGATGGCGAAAAATGCTGAATATCGCTATCAGTCTGCCCATGGGATTAAGTATGATTTAGAAATGTGTATAAAAGCTGGAGAAGAAACTGGAAATATTCAGACTTTTGAATTAGGAAAAAGAGATATTAGCGATCGCCTAATTATTCCTGAAAAACTGTATGGTAGAGAAGTAGAAGTAAAAACTCTGCTCACAGCTTTTGAGCATATTTGTGCTGATAATAAGGAAATGATTCTGGTGGTTGGGCATTCAGGAATTGGTAAAACCGCTGTAGTTAATGAAGTTCATAAACCCATAGTTTGTGCTAGGGGTTATTTTATTAAAGGAAAATTTGACCAATTTCAACGCAATATTCCTTTTTTTGCATTTATACAAGCTTTCCGAAATTTAATAGATCAACTATTAACTGAAAGTGATGATCAATTGCAAGAATGGAAAACTAAAATTCTGTCTGCATTAGGAGAAAATGCTCAGGTTATTATTGCTGTTATCCCAGAATTAGAACAAATTATTGGTAAACAGCCTCAATTACCAGAATTGTCCACTATGGCCACAGAAAATCGTTTTAATTTGCTATTTGAGAAATTTATTCATGTTTTTACTACTCAAAAACATCCTTTAGTCATATTCCTTGATGATTTACAATGGGTAGATTTGGCTTCTCTTAAATTAATACAATTACTAATGACTACAAATGAAATTAGTTATTTATTGTTAATTGGTGCTTACCGGGATAATGAAGTATCTGCAACAGATCCTTTAATATTAACTATTGAGAATCTCCGCAAAACTGCATCTATAATTAATACTATTACCCTAAATTCTCTCAATCAATCTGACCTCAATCAACTCATTGCTGATACTCTTAATTGTCCGACTACAGTAGCTTTACCTTTTACTGAATTAGTCTATCTCAAAACCCAGGGAAATCCATTTTTTAGCCACCAATTTATCAAATCTCTCTATGAAGATGGTTTAATTCGCTTTAACTTTGATTGTCGTTATTGGCAGTGTGATATCGCACAAATTCAAGCTTTAGCTATCACTAATGATGTGGTAGAATTTATGGCATTGCAATTACAAAAATTACCGGAATCAACTCAATCAGTATTAAAGCTGGCCGCTTGTATTGGCAACCAATTTAATTTAGATACATTAGCAAAAATTAATGAAAAATCTCAGATAGAAACAGCGGTAGATTTGTGGAAAGCATTGTTAGAAGAATTCATAATTCCCACAACAAAAATTTACAACTTCTTTCAATCTGATTTACTTAATAATCAACAGTTATCAGCAGTTCATAACTACGAAGAACAAAAATTTAGTTACAGATTTTTACATGACCGTGTACAGCAAGCTGCTTATTCTTTAATTCCTGAACAAGAAAAACAATCTACCCATTTAAAAGTTGGACAATTGCTATTAAAAAATTCTTCGGAAAAAGACATAGAAGAAAATATATTTGAAATTGTGAATCAGTTGAATATGGGCATTAATTTAATCACAGTTCAATCAGAAAAATATGCAGTAGCTCAACTAAATTTAATGGCCGGTTCTAAAGCCAAATCAGCTACAGCTTATGATGCTGCTTTCAGGTATTTAAAAAAAGGTTTATCATTGCTTGCAGCTGATAGTTGGCAGCATGAATATAACTTAACATTGAACCTTTATATAGAAGCAGTGGAGGCAGCATATTTAAATATATATCCTGAACAAGCAATAACTTATATAGAAATAGTTAATAAAAATGCAATTAGTGTATTAGATGAAGTTAAGGTATACAAAAAGCAAATGCTCATGCAGGACATGGAATTAACTTTTAATAGAGGATTAAAATTATTAGAGAAACTAGAAGTTACTATAGAAGAAGTACCAGTAACAAATGTTAAAGTTGAGGATTTAATACATTTACCAAAAATGACAGATCCTTATAAACTTGCAGCAATGGGGATACTAATGGGACTTGGTTTTATAGCCTATTTCTCACAATTGGAGATGGAATTGCCTATTATACTTACTATAATAAATCTGGCTATTAAATATGGCAATTGTGTAGAATCTGCTTATACTTATATTTGTTATAGCTTGATAGTTTGCGATAGGTTTTCAGATATTGATACTGGATATAATTATGGAAAATTAGCCCTTAATTTATCAGAGCAGTTTGATAATCAAGTGATCAGATTCAGAATCTTAATGTTATGGTATTCTAATATTATTTATTGGAAACAGCATTTTCGAGGATCTATAGTTCCTTTACAAGAGATTGCTGAATATGGCTGGAAAATAGGTGAAACAGACTTTTTAGGTTTTGCTTATACTTTTAATATGTTCATGATGTTATTTGCTGGGGAAAATTTAACAACTGTATCTGAATATCTAGAAAATTCTGTTGCTTTAATCTCTCATAGAAAACTGGAGTGGCATAGTCAAAATATCAAAACTTGGCAACAAATAATATTTAATTTGCAAGCAATAAATCAGGATAAATGCCAATTTAATGGTGATTTTTTTACTGAAGAATTGTTTCTATTTTTAGTTAATCATAAAAATTATCACTCTCTCTTTGGATTTTATCTAACTAAAACCATGCAATTTTATTTGTTTAAAGAATATCAGAAAGCCCTTGATAGTGCTATCATAGCTAAACAATATATAACATCTGTGCCGGGACAAATTACTGTCAGCCAACATAATTTTTACTATTCTTTGTCTCTTTTGGCTGCATATAATTATCAATCAGAACATGAACAAATAGAGTCCATGAAACAAGTTTTAGCAAATCAAGAAAAGATGCAGTATTGGGCTGTGAATGCACCCATGAATTATCAACATAAATATGACCTGATAGAAGCTGAAAAAGCGCGAGTTTTAGGGCAAATGCTCTTAGCAATGGAATATTATGATCGAGCTATTCAAGGTGCAAATAATTATGAATATCTTCATGAAGAGGCTTTATCTTATGAATTAGCAGCAGAGTTTTATTTATCTTTAGGTAGAAATGAAATAGCTTCATTGTATATGACAAAGGCATATTATGGCTATTTACGTTGGGGAGGAAAAGCTAAAGTAGACCATTTAGAAAAATCCTATCCTCAATTACTTACTAAAACTCTACAGGAGGCAAAAAAACCTATATCAATGATCATCTCTAAAAATAATAATATTTCCGAGGCTATTGACCTGAATACAGTTATAAAATTCTCTCAAGTAATTGCTAGTGAAATCCATATAGATAAATTGCTATCAACATTAATGGAAGTGATAATGGAAAATAGCAGTGCAACTAAATCTGTTTTAATTCTAGTTAAAAATAATCATCTATTTGTAGAAGCAATAAAAATAGATAATGCAACTGTTATCCAAAAATCAACCCCAGTGAATTTAAGTAAAGATATTCCTATAAATGTGATTAATTATGTTTATAATACGGCGAAAATATTCGGAACAGATGATATTAAAACTAATCTTTTAATAGCTGCTGATTCTTATATTGTCTGCCAGCAACCTAAAAGTTTGTTATGTCTTCCTATTATTCATAAAAGCAAATTTATGGGTATTTTATATTTAGAAAATCAGCTAACTTTAGGCGCGTTTACATATAATCAAATTGAGGTTTTAAATTTGCTAATAACTCAAACTGCTATTTCCCTAGAAAATGCTCAATTATATAGTAATTTATCAGAACAAGCAGACAACCTTCAACGAGCTAATCAACAATTAGAAGAATATGCCATGACTCTCAAAATCACCAATCGTTTGCAAAAGTTGGCTGATTTATCTTTGGCTATTAATTCAACATTATCAACTAATAATATACTGCAATTGGTGACACAGCAAGCTGCGAAAATTATCGGAGCGCACCAATCAATCATCAGTATTAAAATAGATGAAAGTTGCACAAAAGCAGTTCATACAGTTCATCTTGCAGATAAATATGAACAGTGGCGGGAAAATTATGAAAAATTTGATGAATCTGATTTTTATAAATTAGGTTGTCAAATCCAAAATTCAATACGCATGACTCAAACTGAACTAGAAGCACATCCAGCCGCAATTAATAATAATTTACCCCTGCGCGGTTGGCTGGTAGCACCATTAATTGATATGAAGGGTAAACACATTGGTTTTATGCACCTTTCTGATAAATATGAAGGTGATTTTACAGAAGATGATCAAGCTATTTTAGTGCAGTTAGCGCAGATGGTATTATTGGCAATGAATAATGCCCATCTTTACGAAGAATCTCAACGAGCTAATCGCATTAAAGATGAGTTTTTAGCTGTACTTTCTCATGAATTAAGATCGCCTTTAACTTCTATAATTGGTTGGTCGCAAATGCTGCAATCTGGGAAATTAAGTCCCGAAAAAACAACATTGGCTTTAGAAACTATTGAACGCAACGCCAAATCACAAACTCAATTAATTGAAGATGTAGTAGATATTTCTCGAATGGTGCAAGGTAATATCAGCCTCAATATTCATCCGGTTAACTTAGTAACACCAATTGAAACCGCAATTAATACTATGTATTTAGCTGCTAAAGCTAAGTCAATTAAAATATTATTGACAATTGCATCTGATCATGTAATAGTATTAGGTGATCCAATTCGTTTACAACAAATTGTCTGGAATTTGCTCGCTAATGCGATTAAGTTTACATCCCCCGGAGGACAAGTTGAAATCGAACTCAAAACAATAGGATCAGAAGCACAAATTAAAGTAATTGACACCGGGGCTGGTATCAGTCCTGATTTTATGCCCTATATTTTCGACTATTTTCGTCAAGCTGATGCTTCTAATACCAGAAATTATGGTGGATTAGGAATAGGTTTAGCAATTGTCCGCCACTTGGTAGAATTGCATGGGGGAAATATTTGGGCTGAAAGTTTAGGTAAAGAACAGGGAGCAACTTTTACAGTTAAAATACCATTACTCCAGTCACAGCTAGAGTTAAACCCTCCAAAGGACTTGCTAAATAATCCCCCAAATTTAACTCTTGATGGTGTAAAAGTGTTAGTTGTTGATGATAATGTTGATATCCGTGAGTTTTTGGTTTTTGCCTTGGAAGATTATGGAGCAGTGGTCATGACCGCAGATTCTGCTCGGGAAGCATTAAAATGTCTTCAACAGTTCCCAGCAGATATCTTAATCACTGATATTGGGATGCCAGAGGAAAATGGCTATAATTTACTTAACCAAATCAAGTCTTTAGAATCTACCCAAAAAAGAAAAATCCCAGCGATCGCCCTCACAGGTTATACTGCAAATGAAGTCATCAATCAAGTATTAAAGGCTGGTTTTCAAAAGTATCTTCCTAAACCCATAGATGTATTTGAATTAATTACAGCTATTTGCGAACTGATCTGAACAATTTAAAATTGGGTTAAAAAAATTGAGTTACAGCAATTTTAATGTACTTGTACCACTGTTTTTATATTCCTTTCTTCCTTTGCGACTTTGCGCCTTGGCGTGAGACTTGAAAATGTGGTTTATCTACCTAAAAATCACTCAGGTCTAATTGAGATACGTAACAGCTTATTTTACAAATCATTAAGATTTATTGACTTAAACAACATAAATATTGTTTAAATAGCAGCCATAACCCAGTCAGCAACTAGGTTTTACCATCTTTCACACCAAATAACCTCGTAACAAACCTTATTTGTTCATAGCTGGTAGATTTGAGAAAATCAGAAACGATTTAATAATCAAGCACTTATAGAAATTTTAAGTTGCAAAGGGAGAAAACCGGATGAAATTAGCTTACTGGATGTATGCAGGACCAGCCCATATTGGTACTTTACGAATTGCTAGTTCTTTTAAAAACGTTCATGCAATCATGCACGCGCCCCTGGGTGATGACTATTTTAACGTTATGCGTTCCATGCTATCGCGGGAGAGAAATTTCACTCCTGTGACAACCAGCGTCGTTGATAGAAACGTTTTAGCTCGTGGTTCTCAAGAAAAGGTAGTAGACAATATCACTCGCAAAGACGCGGAAGAACACCCAGATTTAATTGTCTTAACTCCTACCTGCACTTCTAGTATTTTACAAGAAGACTTACACAACTTTGTGGAAAGGGCGCAATTAGAAGCAAAAGGGGACGTAATGCTGGCGGACGTGAACCATTACCGCTACAATGAACTACAAGCCGCAGATCGGACTCTACAACAAATTGTTCAATATTACATTGAAAAAGCCCAGAAGCGGGGGGAATTACTAACACAGAAAACGGCTAAACCCTCAGTTAATATTATCGGTATTTCTACCCTTGGTTTCCACAATAACCACGACTGTACCGAACTTAAACGGTTAATGGCTGATTTGGGAATTGAGGTAAATATTGTCATTCCTGAAGGCGCTGCGGTTCATGAGTTAAAAAATATGCCCCAAGCTTGGTTTAACTTAGTTCCTTATCGGGAACTGGGGTTAACAACAGCTAAATATTTAGAAGAACAATTCGGGACACCTTACGTAGATATTACACCCATGGGTGTTGTGGAAACTGCTAGATGTATCCGTAAAATTCAGCAAGTAATTAACGACCAAGGCGCTGAAGTGAATTATGAAGATTTCATCAATGAACAAACTCTGCACGTATCCCAAGCGGCTTGGTTTTCCCGTTCTATTGACTGTCAAAATTTGACTGGGAAGAAAGCGGTGGTTTTCGGTGATAATACTCATGCAGCGGCTTTAACGAAGATTCTCTCACGGGAAATGGGGATTCATGTGGTGTGGGCGGGTACTTATTGCAAGTATGATGCTGACTGGTTTAGAGAACAGGTGAGTGAGTATTGCGATGAAGTATTAATTACAGATGATCATGGTGAAATTGGGGATGCGATCGCTCGTGTTGAACCTGCTGCTATATTTGGTACACAGATGGAACGTCATGTCGGTAAACGTTTGGATATTCCCTGCGGTGTCATTGCAGCACCAATTCACGTGCAGAATTTCCCCATAGGTTACAAGCCATTTATGGGTTATGAAGGCACAAATCAAATCACTGATTTAATCTACAATTCCTTTACTTTGGGAATGGAAGATCACCTTTTAGAAATCTTTGGTGGACACGATACCAAAGAAGTAATTACCAAAGGAATTTCCGCAGAATCTGGTTTGAATTGGACAAAAGATGGTCAAGCAGAATTGAATAAGATTCCTGGTTTTGTGCGCGGGAAAGTGAAGCGAAATACGGAAAAGTTTGCCCGTGAACGTGGGTTTAAAGATATCTCGGCTGAGGTATTGTATGCCGCTAAAGAGTCTGTAGGGGCGTAGTTTTGGTAGTTGGTTGACTTTTACTGGGCATCTCTTGAAGATGCCCTATTTTTATTTGTAACCGTTCAACGGGTGTAAAGAAAATGGCAATTGTCACCTTTTTTGGCTATTGGTGTTCTATACCCCCTGAAAAATTACTTTTATTTTGTTTATCCTGGCATAGTCGTTAGGTTGGATCTTAGAAACTACCAAATAAAAAAATATCGGATTTTGTCTTGTGGGATGGGCTTCTAGCCCGTCCATTCAAAAAGCGGGCAAGATGCCCGCACCACAAATCACAAATTTCTATAAATTATTTTTTGGAGCTACGTTGAGATAAACAGATCTACCACAATTAAGGAAAACAAAATGAATAATTCCGAAAAATCAGCCTTAATTTCCGAACTTGCACAACTTGGCATTAAGCATAGCTCTGAGAAAATTGTGCGGATTGCCAAGCAAGCAGATGGTAAAATCTTCTTTTTAGAAGAGGGAAACGCTGACGCAGGACTCCAGCACATATTAGAAGAACATTCTTCACAATTTGCAGACCAAGGAATAGAAGCAGACCAGATACCAGATGCAATTATTACAGCACTAACCGAAGGAAAAATAGTTGGGTATCAAGGAAGAAAAAAAACTCGCATTATTTATGAACAGGACTTACGCAAAATATCTCTCAAACCCTCTTTTCTTCGTTCTCTTCGTTCCTTCGTGGTTCATTATTCCGTGACTTGTGCGTAAGTCCTAATGAAGTTAACTTTAATGGCAAAACCCTTTATATATCTGTGACCGTAAGCGATAATGGATATATAGTGGGAGCTAATCCCAGAACTTCCTTATAATTTGGTAAAGTGACTATGGCAGAAAAAATCAAACTCATGGCTGATTATGGATGCTACCCACTATGGTGGGCTAGTTATGATAAAGCTGGAGATATTGACCCTCAAACACTGCCACTCAACAAAGAAACAATTAGCCGCTTAGAAAAATGGGCAGATATTTATGATGCAAAATTAAACTGGGAAGATCCTAATTCATCAGGTTTTCCCAGTTTAGAGGCTAAAGCGGCTTTTGAAGCAGAAGGTATTAGTTTGTGGAAGCAACTACAAAAAGAACTTGCACCTAATTATGAAGTTTTCTATTTCAGTGAAACTTTACGTAAAGTTGTTACTGACATGAAGGAATTAGAATCTTTGCGTATTATCTATGCTTAACTGATAGTCAACGAAAATAAAACTAATCATAACAACAACCACCTTATTCCAATGGGTAGAACTAAAACAAGATGTTCCTAAGAGTTCTGTAAAAGCTGGTAATAAGGGAGTTGTTTTGGATCATCTAAATCCTACCAAAACTCAACCAGAACCAGGATATATTTTAGAAGTCTTTGAAGAAGGTGAAACTCTAGATGTCGTTTCTGTTCCTATTTCCTGGGTTAACCCCTTACCTGAAACTTGGGGAAATTTTTAACAGGATACTAAACAGACAGCTTAAAACCGCCTCAGAATGAATTCTGAGTCTAATAGCAAAAGTCGTCTCAAGACGAATAGAATAATCTTTGAGTCCGTTTTCACGGACTTCGGCTATTAGTCTGGGAATTAATTCCTAGACGGGTGAGAAAGCTAAATGAACAAAAAATATGCTATTCTATTTTTAGTAATTGTTAGATATTACAATCACTGTCAGTAACTCAGCCCTAAAGCGACTGAGCTTGTAAAAAATTACAAGCTGTACTGACTAGTTTAAGTCTTCACTGACTACGTTTTTTGAGTCACGACACCCTGGAATGCGTAGCTAGTTCCCTGCTCTGTTATTTGCAATTAAACAGTTTTAAAGTCACTGAAACAGTGTTGCAAGTCTAAAAAGCTCTTAAAACATTGACTAAGCTAACATTACCCCAGAAATGGGAGGCTCTGCGGAGCAACACATTATGCTTACAGAGTTGGGAAATTTGAATCGCTAATTGTCCCGTTGAAAGTACACCACAAAAGTACCCCGAATTTCTTAACTCCAAGGCAGTAATGAAAAAAGATTCAAAGCGGTTAAAACCGTGGTCAGTGAGCTTGTAGAACTGCCCGTGTCGCTTCCCTCTCAGGGCTAAAGCCACTGAGTTTCCCACTTACCGCGAGGTCTTATGAAAAAGTTTCGAGACTTATATATATACCTCAATAGCTATGATATTGACCAATTAATCAAACATTTAACCGATAATTGTATAAACAATTGGTCAAGAGCTTACGAACGCGAAAAAAACGCAGTTCTCTTAGAAGAAAAAGCCTACTGTTTTGAACATACCGCAGGTGATGGTTTAGAATCTGCTGGTTTAATACTTTTTCAGAAAGATCCAAATACTTGGTTTGTATCTAATATTGTACCAACAGAAAAAGGTCAATTATCTGTTGATGAATACAATCAAATTTTAGTAGACTTCTTTACAACAATTGTACAACCTGCCATTGAAAATACTCCTGTAAGCACAGAATTAACAAACGATCAAGAATTTATTGAAAATCTGATCGGTAATGATGCAGCAGCATTATTAAATCAATTTGCTGTTTATGCAAATAAATTTACCGTTACCTCCCATCCTCTAGATAGAAAAAAATGGTTTGATTTCATATTATCTGTAAATTCCAAAGGTGTAAAATTAGATTCTACTTTATTAAGTATGTCCTTAATTGAAAAAGGATGGTCAAAAGAAGCAGTAGATAAATTAGTCACAGAATACGAATTTGCAGATGCTTTATTGAACTATACAAAAGGACAATGATGAATGTTTATTAGTTCAACAGAGCTAAGTGAAGTTATTATTTCTGCACCTGCACCAGTTTTATTTCTAGACACTTGCATAATTTTAGATATTATCCGTTCTCCATTTCGAGATAATATATCTACTAACGAAATATCCGCATCTTTAGAATTAATTAATAAATCACAATTAAATAATCGTAGTGTGTGGTTAGTGACAAATGAAATAGTCTATACGGAATGGAAAGAAAATATAGAAACTGTCAAAATCGAACTTACAGAAGAAATAAAAAAAGCAGAACTAAAAAGAGAGAAAATGGTTAATGCTGCAAATATTATTTTTGATTTTAACCATGATTTTGGACAAATAATAGAAACTCTAAATATACCTGAACATATGGAAAATCTCTCCAAAAGTCTCCTAGATAAATGTGAGAAAATAGCAATAGATGATTCTCATTATGTAGAAGCAATGAAGAGAATTAATAAATGTGATGCTCCTGCTCAAAGAGGTAAAAATTCCGCTAAAGACTGTCAGATATTTGCGGCTTTTTTAGATATTGGTAAGCAATTGAGAAATAAAAATTTCCAGAAAAATGTTTGTTTTATAACCACAAATTTTCAAGATTATGGAAAACCTAATGCTCCTAAATCACCTGTTAATGAAGAGCTTGTTAGTATTAATGCGAAATACTTAAATAAATTAGAATGGGGTTTAGCTATTATTGAAGGTAGAGTATAATTTGTGAAAACGGAGGTGTAAAAATGAGAGAAAATCCTTATACCTGGCTGAAAAAAATTAACACCTAAAAAGGGGATTTTTAGGTGTCAATTCCGGGCTTTTCTGCTAGTCTTCTTTTATTGAAAATGGAGCTTATGGGAGTCGAACCCATGTCCAAATTGGGTATTAACCCTCCACTCGTTCACAGGTTTAGCCCTTCTGACCCTCAAGGCGGGAATCGTTCATTATCCCGAACGTAGGATGCTCTGATTTAATCTTAGCCACCAAACCAACCAGAGAACGTTTGTTGGAGCGTCCGTTGGGGGTTAGGTCTTTAATCCTTAACGGAGTCAAATTAAAGACGCTCGAACCTGTAAGAGGTGTTTTAGGCAGCTACTAGAGCTTCCCGACGAGCAAATTTTACGATATTGTTCGCATTTACTTTTTTTTCGAGTCTTTGATTTCCGAGAGGTGACTCGCTCTCGACCTGAATCACAGAGTAGCTTTCGCCAACCTGTCGAAACCGTTAAAGCCCCATGCACTTTACATTTCTATTGTAGTACAGAATTTTGTCAATGGCAAATAAAAATTATCTTTATTTAATTTAATTTTCTATTTAATTTTTTGGAATCTTTATTTAAGTGGTGGTAACGGTATACCTAGTATACTTAAATTGAGAACATGACCACCTGCAACTAAGTAAACAGGCTCACAAATATTGCCTAATTGCCGAACCAACATACCGAGGCGATCGCGGAATTTGCGCCCTTGATGATAAGCTGGAACTACACCCCAACCTGTTTCTTCAGCCACAAATATGATATTAGCTGCAACTAAAGGCAAGGTTTCTAGTAACTCTTTTACAGTATTTTCCCAGATTACATCTTCTATTTCTAGAAAATTAGCTACCCAAGTCCCTAAAGAATCAACTAACAAGCAAGTATCGGACTGGAATTGAGCTAAAGTAGCTGTAAGTTCCACTGGTACACACATAGTTAACCAATTTTCGGGTCGTCGTTGTTGATGTTTTTGAATCCGTTGTTGCCACTCTTGATCATCTGGGTATTGTATGGCTGTAGCGATATATACAACTGTTTTTCCTGAATTTTCCGCTAAATTTTCCGCCCATTCACTTTTACCAGACCGGGCAGCACCCGTCACCAAAATTACTTTATTCATGAGCGATTTCATTGTATAATACTTGAAAACATCTAGAAGAAAGCCAACTTACAGTAAGTTAAGCTTGTGAGGTACATAAATGTGGACGGGATACCCGCACCACAATAGTTTTATCATTAATATCTGTATTTCATAATACTACTGCTGTAATTTGCCAACTGTCAAGAAATTGATTTTGTACCTCACAAACGAACTCTTTTTTAATCAAGACCAATTTTAGGATATTTTTATGAAACCAGGGTTGAAACGAATTGAGGCCACGCTACATGACTTAACAACTCGCCATGATGATGTTACTACAGAAACTAGTGATCAGACAAAGCGCTCTTTCTCTTTCCGAGTTAGCATCGGACACCAAGAATCTACTGACAAATCCGCCGCTACAGCAGCTACAGATAATGCAACATTAGAGACAGATGTTAGTAGTAGAAATTCGGAGGATGTATTTTCTCGTCATAATTCTGTAGCAGTTTTTCCAGCCCAAGAGACTGGGGAAAAAACACCAACTCTGCCTAAATTTAAAACTCCATCTTTTAGTAATCATCGTCACGGAGCTAACCCAGCACTGGCCATGAATATGCTGCAAGCAATTCAAGAAAAAGTGGCTAATTGGCAAATAGAACTGCAAACAATTATACAACAAATTCAGGATATTTATTTAGAAGGTGCAATTATTAATGGTTGGTTAGAATCTCATCCCCAACAACCGGAAACAGGTGGAACAGCTACGTTGCGTCATGCTGAAGTAGATCGACTCATGGACTATGTAGAGGAGATTTGCGCTAATGGTGACAAAGAATCTTATAAATCAGTGCATACCGAATATCGCCTTTGTGGAGTAGACGCAGCGGGTCAAGTTTGGTCACGTCCTTGTCCAGTAGATCAAGTGCCTAGTGTTAGTATATCGATCGCACGTCATAAAAGATTAAGGCAACTATTAGGACGTAAACAAGATTTAGAAAATCGCTTGAGTCAATTAGCGGAGACTTTAGTAATGTTACATAGTCATATTCAACAAAGTTGAAAAAATTACAGCATACAGCATAATTCAGGAGTAAAACTGTCTTGGTATCGGTCCTTGAGGGGTGTGTTAGCTGTATTCGTACGCACCCCACGTATGTTTTTAAGAATCAAGCCGGACTCCTATATGATATGATATATTTTAAATTCAAACCCTCATGCAAACGGAAACTATGACTAACGAAGAAGTAATCTTTTTTGAGGAAGAGGAAGAGCAAGAAATTGAGCCTGAACCGCTGAGTGAGTTAATTCCTGAATTAAAGCAAATTCGAGAAATTGTTGTTTCTGGTAGTGACTGGACAACAGCAACAATACTTGATCAGCTTATTCGCAATAATATCCAATTAACTCCAAGATTTCAAAGACGAGATGCTTGGGATATAACACTCAAAAGTAGATTTATCGAATCACTTATACTTGGATTTCCAGTACCACAAATAGTATTAGCTGTTAATCGTCAGGAAAAAGGTAAATTTATTGTTCTTGATGGGAAACAACGATTGTTAACTATTCTGCAATTTTATGGTGGAAGTGATGAAAGAATATCGAATAATAACAATGCCTTTGCTTTAAAAAATCTAGAATTTAGACGTGATTTAATTGGCAAAACATACGAAGATATAAGAAGTGATTTATTTTTGAGTAGAGATATTGACAATCTTGATAATCAAACTATTCGCACTATGGTTCTGCGGAATATAAAAGACGAAAATTTCCTTTATAAAATTTTTCTACGTTTGAATGTACAAAGTACACCATTATCAGCCCAAGAACTTCGACAGGCATTACATCATGGTTCATTTATCAATTTTTTAGATGATCAATCAATTAAAAGTCAAGCTCTTAAAAAAATATTCAAATCACCACATCCTGATTTTCGGATGAGAGATGTCGAATTATTGTTACGTTATGTAGGATTTCATTATTTCTTATCCAAATATAGTGGAAACCTTAAATCTTTTCTTGACATGACCTGCACAGAACTTAATAAAGATTGGAATAACAAACATAATGATATTGAAAATGTAGTTAACCAATTTGAGGAAGCAGTACAAACAACTATTAATATCTTTGGAGACAAAAACTTTTTTCGTATGTGGTTAAGCAATGATAAAAAATATAGAAGACGCTTTAATAGAGCAATTTTAGATGTGATGGTATTTTATTTTTCAGATGACATTATCAGACAATCTGCTGAAAGAAATCAAGACAAAGTTAAAGAAGCTTTTGAAAAATTATGTTCATCAAATAACGACTTTAAAGAAGGTGTTGAAGGAACAACCAAAAACATTATTCAAACTTACAATCGTTTTAGATTATGGGGTGAAACTCTACTAGAGGTTTTAGATGTAGAATTTAAATTACCTCAATTCGTTGATAATCGGATTATTTTTAATGGTTTAAGGTAGGTTCTTAATAAGATATGCCAGAATATTATAAATTTAATACTTTAGAAATGCAGCTAGACAGGTTAAAAGACGAATTTATTCCTGAAATTAGCCCAACGGGTGTATATTCTGAGAGTCAATTATCTAGAACTGCTGCATATAGAGTTTTAGCTCATGCTGAAATTGAATCTTATCTTGAAGAAAGAGCTTGGGAAGTTGTTCAAAATGCTAAAACTCTTTGGACTAAAGGTAAAACAACTCGTAGTTTAATCTGTCTACTTGGGTTTTCTGGTTTAACTATGGATAAACCACCAGATACACTTACACCACAAAAGGGAAGTAAAACAGTTAAAGAAGAAAAAATCAAGATATCAAAAAAAATAGATTTAGCTGTGGAAAGTTTTAAAAGAGTTATTAGTCAAAATCATGGAGTCAAAGAAGATCATATTTTGTCCTTACTTTTACCCATAGGGATAGATAGTGATGATTTAGATCCTGCTTGGCTTGCTACCATGAATACATTTGGAGAAAAACGAGGTCTTGTAGCCCATAAATCAGCTACATCATACATGACTATTCAAACTCTAGATCCGGCAAATGAATTAAATACTGTAACCCAAATTAGGAAGGAACTTTTAAGAATAGATGAATTAATCAATAATTTGATAGAATAAAACTTAGAATATTCTTGTCTAGTAACATCAAACAACATGAACTTAAAAGATATCAAACAAAAACTATTCCCCATTATCAAAATCATCTCCACCGCACTCATCACCGGCGCAATGGGGTTAGAATTATGGAATATGCAAACATCCATAACCAATAACCAACTACCAAGTATCTTAACCCCAGCTTTAATCATTGCCCATATTGCCCTATCTGCTCATTTTATGGAAGCATTAATTGCCGCTTATTATGCCCCAACACGCAATCAGACAACAATTAAATATGCAATTTATACATTTTTCGTCGGTACAGTTGGTTTATTAGAATTGTGGGAAAATCAGGATAGTTAAAATATTATCCCCAGTTTCTCTACCATCTCCACCGGTTTGAATTATCCTTATACTTGACACTTGACACCAAAATCTAAAATCTACAATGCTAAGAGCCGGAATTGTCGGACTTCCCAACGTCGGAAAATCAACCTTATTTAACGCTGTAGTCGCTAACGCTAAAGCTGAAGCCGCTAATTTCCCATTTTGCACCATTGAACCCAATGTTGGCATGGTCTCAGTCCCCGACGACCGGTTAAACGTTTTAGCAAAAATTGCTACCTCAGTACAAATTGTCCCCGCCCGTGTCGAATTTGTGGACATTGCTGGCTTGGTCAAAGGTGCGAGTCAAGGAGAAGGACTCGGTAATCAATTTTTATCCCACATTCGAGAAGTTGATGCCATAGTTCATGTTGTCCGTTGTTTTGAAAATGATGATATCATTCACGTAGCCGGTTCTGTTGACCCAGTGCGAGATATTGAAATCATTAATTTAGAACTTGGTTTATCAGATTTATCCCAAATTGAAAAACGCATTGAGAGAACTCGCAAAGCCGCACGCACTAGCAAAGACGCACAGTTAGAAATTGCTATTTTAGAGAAACTTTCTGCGGCTTTAAATGCAGGTAAATCTGTCCGTCAAGTTAGTTTAAATGAAGAAGAAACCGCAGTTATTAAAGGCTTAGGACTACTTACCAATAAACCAATTATTTATGCTGCTAATGTGTCTGAAGAAGACTTAGCAACGGGTAATGATTTTGTGGAAAAAGTTCGAGAAGTCGCTGCTGGTGAAAATGCCCAAGTTGTGATAGTATCCGCACAAGTAGAAGCGGAATTAGTGGAATTATCAGAAGCCGATAAAGCTGACTTTCTGGAATCTTTAGGTGTGAAAGAAGGTGGTTTAAAATCCTTAATTCGTGCAACTTATACCCTTTTAGGTTTGCGGACTTATTTCACCTGTGGACCAAAAGAAACCCGCGCTTGGACAATTAACGCCGGAATGTCTGCACCCCAAGCAGCAGGAGTCATTCACTCTGATTTTGAACGGGGATTTATTCGAGCAGAAACTGTCGCTTATAATGATTTAGTAACTCATGGTTCTATGAATGCGGCCAAAGAAAAAGGATTAGTAAGAAGTGAAGGAAAAGAGTATATTGTTCAAGAAGGTGATGTCATGTTATTCCGATTTAATGTGTAGTAATTAGTTCACACTACTCTACGCTATCAGCGATAGAAATCGCTACTATACAAATGAAGTCCACATAAGTGGACTAACTAAATATTTAACTTTATATTAAACTTTTCTATAACTGTGTTTGTTATAATTATAACACAAACTTTTCGCTAAATGAAGTAAAATATATTTTATATATATCTTTAACTGCTTTACAATATATATGTAATTTTTACATTTATTTAATAAAATATTTGGTAAGTATAATTGACAAGTTAACAATTACCATGTAATTTAAAAGAAGATTACTAAAAATACTCAAAAAAATTCATTACCCATAAAAAGACAAGGGTTAGGACTAGAATAGTTATGCCGTATATAGATACCGAGAGCTTCATCACCAAGGAGGGGGTTTTTGGTGATCAATTGTTTCGGGAAAGTGCCGAGATTGTTGTATCCAAATTAGAAAAATACTTAGCCGACTCATCAATCAGAGGACTGGCACTGAGTAATCCTTATGACTTGTCCCAAACAGCAAAAGAGATCATGAATCAGGGACAGAAGGATAGGACTTTATGCAATCAGGAAAAGCTAGAAGCAATTATTGACTTATATATTAAAACTGGAATACAAGTGTACTCACCCGGTTATATGGGGCGACAATTTTCGGGTGTAATTCCCTTAGCTGGTCTGATTGATTTAATTAGTTCCATCGTCAGTCAACCGTCCTCCTTCTATGAAGCGGGGCAGTTACCGAACGTAGTTGAGCGGATTATGGCCGATGAGTTTAACCAATTTATTGGTTGGAGTCCCGATAGTTTTGCCATGGTGACCACCTCCGGGGGGACATTAGGTAATTTAACCGCTCTTTTAGCAGCTAGAAACGAAAAATTTCCCCAGATTTGGTCAGAAGGGATTTCTGCATTGGGGGATCAATATCGTCCGGCCATTGCTGTGAGTGAAGATGCACATTATGGCGTTTGTCGGGCTGCGGGGATTATGGGAATCGGAGAAAATCAAATTATCCGTTTACCAATTAATCAGAAAAAACAAATTTGTATAGACCAGGTAGGTCCTACCCTAGAAGCAGCAGAAAAACGGGGGCTAAAGATTTTCTGTTTGGTGGCTTCAGCAGGAACTACTTCCGTAGGTGCTTTTGATTCAATTGATCAATTAGCACAAATCGCCAAAGAGAAAAATATCTGGCTTCATATTGACGGCGCTCATGGTGCTAGTTTGCTAGTTTCTGACCAGTTGCGTCACAAATTAAAAGGAATTGAAAAGGCAGATTCCTTTGTCTTGGACGCTCACAAAATGATGTTTTTACCTGGGGTGTGTACCCTTCTTTTCTATAAGAATAAGGAAAAGAGCTATGGAGCATTTCGTCAGAACGCCAGTTATGTCTTTGAAAAAGTTCCTGATATCTATACTCAATTCGATAGTGCAGAACAGAATTTTGAATGCACTAAAAGACCACTAATCATGAACTTGTGGGTATTATGGGCGCTTTATGGAAAGGAAATATTTGCTGACAAGATCGAGTATTTGTGTCAGTTGACCCAGGAAGCCTATCAAATACTCAAACACGAGCCTGATTTCCAGACCATTCATCAACCGGAGGTGAATATCCTTTGTTTCCGATATGTACCGTCCAATGTGAGCGATAATCTGTTGTCTGATTTTCAGTTAGCAATTAGAAATAGAATTAGGGAAGGAGGGAAATTCTTCATTTCCAAGGTAGAAATTGATGGAATTAACTCTTTGCGTGTCGTTTTCATGAATCACAGAATTAATACTCATCACTTTCATGAGTTATTAGATGAAATTAGGAAAATTGGACTGGAATTAATGAGCGGAAATTAATTAAAAAGCAACTGTTTTAAATAGCTACAAGTTTTGAATTTCAATAATTAGGGTTAAACCAGTTTTTTAGCTTTTTTTATAGTCTTTTATGAGTAGGGGAAAAAAGTGTTAGAATATCAGGAGAGGGGAATGAGCATGAATACTGGAACTCAGAAAACATCTACTTTTAGTGAAGAATTAATTGATAAATTAATTCCCCTGGATGAATTAGAACCAAAATCAGTTGATGAAGTAGTTAAACTACCTTCATTTTTTGAGAAAATCAAAAAATGTGAAAGTTTATTAGAGACAGAATATAGTGGACTGGAAGAGACAATTCAAAATGCTTTAGTATTGCGGCGTTTACAGCAAATGACAAATACTCTCATGCTCAATCCTATTTGGAAAGACATGATTGAGAAGTCAGGCTTAAAAAAAGCTCCCCGCAATTTTGAAGAATGGCAACAATTACCGATTTCTGATAAGACTACTATGGGTGAATTGTTCTCATTGTCAAGACCAGGTTTAGTTGTTCCTTTAAGTTATGGCGGTTTTGAAATTGTCGCCAGTGGTGGAACTACAACCGGTTTACCAGTGGAAATGGTTTACTCATTGCGAGAATTACAAGATACCTACAAGATTGCTGGTAAATTCATCGGCGAACATATGTTAGCTGATTACTTAGCAGGGGATGATCCGAAGTGGGTTGCTACCACCTTAGCGGATTTTCAAATGTGGAGTAGCGGGACAATGGTTGGGGGTGTTTTACAGAATATACCCGGAATTAACTATCTTGGTGCAGGTCCGGTGATGATGGAAGTTTATCACCACATTATGTCTTATCCCGGTCCAAAGGCAATTATGGCAATTTCCGCAGGTATAGCAATCCTCAGTGATCTGGGTATTGGTTTACATGAAGAAGCTAGGAAAAGTTTCCGTGTAGCAATGTACGGTAGTGGAGTATTACCATATCGCAAACAACTGGAATTAAAAGAGCTTTATCCCAATCTGGAAATTTTGAGTTACTTTGCTACAGTTCAAAATGAAGCTATTGGCTTACAGTTGCGCCATGAAGTTCCTTATTTGGCTACCGTTCCCGGGTTACATTTGGTTGAGATTGTGGATAGTGAGGGGCGTTGGGTTAAAGTCGGAGAGGAGGGTGAATTGGTTGTGACGCGACTTCATGGCCATGAAGCACCATTTCTGAGGTTTAAATCGGGGGATAGGGTGATACGTCGTCCCAATATAGATAAACCAGAATTAAAAACCCAACAATTTCAGTTTTTAGGTCGCAGTGGAGATATTATTCACATTAACGACACACAATATTCTGCCCCCCAAGTTTACGCTTCTCTCTGTCATGAATTGAAGGCATCTGGTATTTTTGACTTGGAAGCATTGGCTCATGAAATGCAGTTTGTTAACCATCGCACAACGAAGACCTTGCAGTTAATCGCTGCGGTAGACGATATCAAAACCTTGTTTATCAGAATGGATAATATGCTGGGAGTTGAAGGAATCAGGCGTTTATTTATTCAATCTTTAATGCACTCTTTATCTATTTTTAATATAGGAGAAGCTAATGTATATTACACTGAAAAGAGTGGGTATAAGTTTGAAATAAAACTTGTGAAAAAGTGGTCGGAAGAGATTTATAGGACTCCAGTAGGTAAAGTACCTTTAATCAGAGATATTTTCTAAAGTCAGCTATATCCTGATGTGACTCAGGATATGGATCACAAGGTAGGGAATGTCACGCCCGAACCCTAGATTAATTATTCTAGTAGGCTTGTAAATAGCAAATCCTTAACTTTTTCAGGTTAGCTTTGTTTAACAAGAATCCTCTCACTTGAGGGGAGTGTCAACGACTGTTTTTTTTCAAGTAAAATAACGAGGAAAATTATGGAGTCAAAGATCAGCATATTTTGTGTTGTTGATGTCATTGAATCACTTTCGGGTGGAACGCTGTTAAATGGTAATCTTTGCATGATGGACAATAGCCCTCTGGGTAGTATCAATCAAGGAACAACCAATTTAGTCACCTTGTGCCACCCTGGACAAATTATCCAGTGGACAATTTTAGCTCTTGATTTGCAGACACCAGCAGCTATTAGAAAGATTACCTTTCTGAACCATGGTGGTACTAGTGTTGAACCGCTTCCAGATTACCCTACAAAACTGGAAAGCGATAAGCTGCATTTGAATGTTTGGTCTGGCATTGTCCCATACTATCTTGTACCCGGCGTAGATTATCGCTATAGATTTGAGTTGCAAATGTATGAAGGCAAGAACTGTCTGATGTATGTAGATACTCCTGCTTTGAAGTGCATTTAACCTCAGCTTGATAAAAAACAACAAAAACCCCTGTAAAGATAGGACTTTATAGACGGTTGAAACTAAGCGTTGAAGAGTGAAAACAAACTTAAACTCAGAGAAAAAGGAATCTTTATGAGCCAACAGTTGGGAATAATATTGTTGATTGATGTGGCAGCGGCCATAGAAGCCAACACTTTGGAAGGTTATACTTACCTGTTCGATAACATGAAATTGCAGGGGTCTGAAGGTTTAGGCACTGGCAAATTGATTTCTGCAATTAATGGCACTAGTTACTGTGATGGTTCTCAAGCTAATGAGCAGGTTTTGAACTGGCTGCCCTATGGAGTTGGTTCTTTGCCCCCTACCTTGCCCAAGAGCTTTCTATCAGACAAGTCCAAAAATAGCGATCTCAAGGCACTTGAAGAGATACAAGCCCTTGCAGATAGACTGACCGGTGCTAGTGCTGACGAATCTCAAAATATCTCTGATGTCGTCCAGGAACTACAAAGAATCTCGAAAGCTGTCGGTATCAAAACTGAAGTTCAGAGTAGAAATAGTGATGTTAGTCAGGACATTGGCCATCTTGGGCAAAAAATTATGGATGTCACAGGAAACCTTGTGACTGAGGTGGATGGGAAAATTCCCGAAATCAATTCTCTCAATCCCATCATTACAAACATCACCGGCGAAGCAGTTGATAAAAATGTTATTTATCCTGCTGCCTATGGCTCTCCTGATATGGTGACAGATGGCTGGTACTGGGCTGCATCTGTGGATACATCTAGACCGGGAACCTATGCTTACACAATGCATATACAGTTGTACAAACTATCTCGTGAGAATCAAGCATGGGCTTGGGTACCAGTAGATTTTACCCATGATGCTTATATCAAGATATCCAATGATCCCAAGAAAAATGGGTTTACAAATGCAGGTATTGGATACCTACCAATCCCTAAAGCCTAGTCAAATGCTTGATTTTCAAACGCAATTTCAAAAAATGGAAGACAGATTATGGCAAAAACAATAACGATCGCCAGTGTAATAGATGTTGTGGGAGCATTGGCAACTGATTCCTTGAGCGGACAAGTCTATTTTACAGACACCGAAAAAGCGTCTGGTTCTACAGGCCATGGTACAGAGAATTTAAAAACCATAGTGTCAGTAGGAGATGTATTGGTTTGGACAGTGACATTCTTAGAATGTGAAGCCTATGCTGCCATTGATGAAATCATCATTGACAAGAAATACTGTGAACCAGAAAAGAAGGTTTATGAAGGTACTGATGTCTCCTACTGGTCTGGCACGGTGAAAGAGAATGTGCAATTAGTTCCTTACACCATCAAATTTAACGTGGGAACTCGGGCAGAATCTATAGCCACCGCTTCCCCTCTCTATCTTGTGGGTAAAGATGCCTAAACTGCCAAGAATCACAATTTAACTAAGCAAGAGGAAAACCATGTCAGATAAGTCTACTCTCAAGAAGCAAAATCCTGGACAGCTAAATTCAGTGCAACTGAATATAGTCAGTGTCATAGACGTTCATAAAGCTGTGAAAACGGGAAGCCTGAAAAACACCCTGTACATGATGGACAACAGCGTCGGGGGGCAAGGACAAGGCACAGATCATTTACAAACCGTCTGTAAACCAGGGCAGGTTCTGAATTGGATTATCTATCCTATGGATATGGAAAGAAGGCTAGATGGTACATGGCCACCTATGCCGAAAATTAATAACATTGTTTTCCTAGACAGTCAACAAGAAGGCGACGCTGAGGAATTTTCTGAAACCAAAATCTGCACTGAGTTGAAGGTTTATGGTGGTCCAGATATGATGCGTCATCGTTATTGCCCAGTTTATTATTATTGGGCAGGAGCGGTATTAAGCACTTTAAAACCTGGTGTTTATAATTACAGATTTGTCCTTGAACTGGAGCAGGAAGGCAAAAAGGAGAAATTGTATTTGCATACTCAGGAAAAGCCCTCTTTGAAAGTAATTGATCTGTCCGCAGGACAATACTAATCTCTGCTACTAGTATTTCTGGTTTGTCAGTCA
This sequence comes from Dolichospermum sp., assembly GCA_046070105.1. GTDB lineage: Bacteria > Cyanobacteriota > Cyanobacteriia > Cyanobacteriales > Nostocaceae > Dolichospermum. Next base: position 3,195 of record JBJUHT010000204.1, on the reverse strand, counting down.
TATCAAATGACATAATCAGAGACAGATGTAATGATTAAATGAGCTAAATTACATCTGATTGTACATATGTTGTGGGCAAATATGCCCACAATAGAAAACTTAAATTGCTAAATATTTGGCTTTTTCAAGCCTTGCTATTTAGCCTTAATGATTTGTGTTGTAAATACTGAAATTATTGATAATCTATAAATGGTAAAAAAATGGTAAAATTCCGCATTATTGAATCACAGGACTTTGAACAAACTGTTGATTTATGCTCTAATTTATTTGTGAATAATGAACCAATAACTAAAAGTTTGCAGATAAATTATCAAGAATTTCGACAATTAGCTGAAGCTTATTTGAGGAAAGCAATTGTGGATAGACTTTCTATTGTTGCGACGGAAGATAATGGAATTATTGTTGGTTTTGTTATATCAGAACATTTGATGACTATTCCCCCTTATATTCAGGAAATCAGTCATAAATTTGCAGCAATTCAGAAGTTGTCGCAGGAGTTAAAATATAGTTATTTTGATAAATATCAATATTATTACTGGGAATTATTTCAAACTTTACATATTTTTTTATTAGGGGTTAAAGATGAATACAAAAATCAAAAAATTGCTACGAATTTAATCAGGGAGAATTTAAGGTTAGCCAAACTGAACTATTTTTATGTGGCTATTTCTGAACTCACTGGAATTGCATCTCAAAATCTATTTCGGAAAATAGGCTTTCAAGAACAAGTAACACTCAGCTATGACTCCTATATCTTTAAAGGTGAGAAAATATTTTCATCTATTAAAGAATCTACAAGTTGTAAGTTAATGTCATATAGAATTTAGCTGGGTTAAGGTGAGGACATCTGGTAAAAATAAAATCTGGGATCATATCATCAGCCGATGGAAACGAAGATAGATAATTGATAAGTTCTGTGTTAAAAAATAGTTATCGTCAAATTTTAAGGAGATAATGACGTGAAAACAGCACTAGTTCTAGTTGACATTCAAAATGATTATTTTCCCGGTAGTAAATGGGAACTTGTCGGCATGGATATAGCAGCTTTTAATGCTGGAAGGCTTTTGACTGCCTTTCGTGAAAGAAAGCAATTAATTTTTCATATTCAACATATTGCCAAGAATCCTGACGCACCATTTTTTGTTGTTGACACCTATGGCTCTGAGATTCATGATTCTGTGAAACCCCAGGAAAACGAAAAGATTATTATCAAGGAGTTCCCGAACAGTTTTCGTCAGACTACTCTTCTTGATGATTTACGTAATGCTGGGGTGGAAAGATTAGTGATTTCTGGGGCTATGAGTAATATGTGCATAGATGCCACAACTCGTGCTGCAAATGATTTAGGTTTCGACTGTATTGTTGCTCACGATGCTTGTGCAGCTAGAAATCTTGAATTCTATGGTCATATTACACCTGCTTTAGAAGTTCACTGTGCTTTTATGTCAGCCCTTGGCTTTGCTTATGCTCAGGTTGTCTCAACTAACGAAGCGATAGCCATTTCAGCTTTGACCTAAGTTTTAATCAGCATTTTTGGACCTTTCTTTTCCTGAATTAGCGATAGCATTCAATTAATGCAGACATCGCTATTAAGCTGTAACGCATTTAATTTGTATAGTATAATCATGGCGAGAATGATGCCCGCATCACAAAATTCAGCCATATTAGGATTGTACAATTTGGCTGCGTAACAGCTTACCTACAACTTTTTCAGCAACCCCTATTCTAGAAAGTTGTGAAGTGCTTGGCGATTTAATTTAATCTTTTCTGCTAACAATTCCCAGTTTTCCCCCTCAATTATATGAATAAATTCGTCTAAATTTTCCCGGTATTGATATAATGAATTTAATAATGCTTGGCGGTTATATTGCGCCATCATGACCCCTAATTCTGGATTTCCACCCCCCACCCTACTCGTATCCCGAAACCCTGAACTAGCGAAATTTTGGGCTAATTTGGCGATTTCTGGATCTGTTTCACTTAAACAAGCTGCTATCAAGGAAGCACTTACTATCACGGGTAAATGGGAAATCCAACTCACAGCTTTATCATGTTGTTCTGGTTGACAATGGTAGATAACCGCACCGAGCGATCGCACAATTTCCTCTATAATCGTAACAATATGACTAGCTGTAGTCTCTATGGGTGTTAATACATAAGGACGATGGACAAATAAATTCCGCTGTGCTGATTCTATACCTGCATCTGTCTTTCCCGCCATGGGATGACCACCAATAAAATTCTCCCACAAAGGCGAAATTTCCTCAACTATAGGTTTTTTTACTGAACCAACATCTGTTATAATAGTGGTCTTAGGTAAATGGCCAATTAACTCTTTGATTTGCGGGACTATTAATCCTATGGGGGTGCAAATAAATACAACTTCGGCTGATGCTAATAGGCTTAAATCCAAAGAAGCTTGATCCACACTACCAATTTCAACAGCCCTGACACAAGTTGATTCACGACGACTCACACCTAAAACATGGTGTCCTTGAGAACGTAAATCGAACCCCAAACAACCACCTATCAATCCTAAACCTAAAATACCAATTTTCATTGTCACCTGTAAATATGTAAATATGTATAATTCATTTATACTTTTGATACTTGACTCCAATTGCCAAAGTTAACAATATTTAAGCATAATGAATCATATATCCAGTCCATTAGAATATCTTATGCCTAATGTGAATGCGACTGTCGATTATAGCACAGAATTTTCATATATTGGTTATTTTGGTAGGAAAGAAATAATTTTGAACTTTTACATAATCTACTCAAATTAGCAGGAGACAAAGAATGCGTGATACATTTAATCGGATGATAGGTAGAACTAGATATGTTGTTTGTCGTTTATTTTTGCATTTAGGAGGATCTGATGTAGCACCGATATTAGGCGTTTTGAATCAGACCGCAAGGGAAGCAATTGACGCTGATGGTGACATAGAAGTTTTAGGAGAAGAGTTAGCGCAACTTTGCGAAACTCTGCTTCGATATGATGAGTATTGGTCTTCTGCTGCTAATGAAGGTGATGTATTTTGGAACGAAGGGGACGCAGGAGATTACGTCAACGAACTATTCTCAGACTCAGCCCAAAGATATGGTGCTAATCTTGATTTTAGTTCTACTTCCTCAAACCAGCCCTTATCACTTCCCGCAACCCGTAACGTCATTGTTATGATTATAGTCGCC
>JBJUHT010000203.1:0-31493 GCA_046070105.1 Dolichospermum sp. | reverse complement strand
TTATGAGGTACAAAGTCACCCCACCCCCAACCCCCTCCAATATCAAAAGTTTATCCTTTTCTTCCCCCCGCTGCGGGGGGATTGAGGGGGGTGCGAGGAGGGGGCTTAATATGTACCTCATAAGAGCGGAAACCCCTGTATCATCATGTAGATTCCAGAATTTCAAGAATCCGGGTATTTGGATAATCATTTTTGAAAAGGGGGTAACATATCAGATAAACTAATTTGTAAATCAGGAAATTCTAAAGCTGAGACTATTCCATCTTCAGCAATAATTATCTCACTTTCATAACCATTCTGAGTTGGGTTTCTAAAAATGTGTAATTCCCGTTTTACCACATCTAGTACCCAATAATCTTTAATTCCTGCTAAGGAGTAAGCTTTAGCCTTAGTTTCACAATCTAATTTTAAACTACTATCGGCAACTTCAATAATTAAATAAACTTCTGATGGTGTAGGATGATGATCTGCATAGTCCAAAGGATCAATTTTTACGACGGAAATATCCGGTTCTGGTTCAGACCTATTATTCAATTTTACTGGGTCTTGAACACATATTAAAGCCCGATTTTTTAAACAATCTTGCAGTAGTCTATCTATTCTTCCTACTGCTGAACGATGCGCTGTTCCTTTTGCAATCATCCAAATAATTCTCCCATCTAAAAGTTCCACTCGTTCATCTGGACCAAAAATACCCGCTTCATTCATGCGGTGATATTCTTCCACCGTCCACAAACGCAATTCTAGATTTGTTTCTGTACTTTGCATAGCGGCTTTAATTACTTTGATATGTTTATGTTCACTTGTATTTAATCTAATTCTATCTTTGAGAGTATAAATTCGCAGCAGGTAAGCGGACTCATAAAGTCTGACTTACAAACATCTTACCCCTGTCTGATCGCCAAAATGTAGCCGCCGATGATGATTATCAAAAATAAATCTATGACAAGTTGTCATATTTGGCGTTAATTGTATTTAAAATAGGATGAGAACAATAAAAATTATTTCCGAGGACAGAAGTATGAAATCTATAGCAGCAACTTTGCGACGTTTGAGCCTAGCTGTGTTGACAGTTATTGTAATTTTTGGTAGCTTTGCTGTGTTTACCCCCACTGCATCTGCGGAAACATATACAATTAAACTGGGTACTGATAAAGGTTTGTTGGCTTTTGAACCGAAGAAATTGACTGTTAAGCCTGGTGATACAATTGAATGGAAGAACAACAAAGTTCCTCCCCACAATGTTGTATTTGATGCTAAGAAGAATCCTGCTAAAAGTGCTGACTTAGCAAAATCTTTGTCCCACAAGAAGTTATTAATGAGTCCTGGACAAACCGAAACCACGGTTATCCCTGCTGACGCTACTCTTGGTGATTACACCTTCTATTGTGAACCTCACCGTGGTGCTGGTATGGTTGGTCACATCATTGTTGAAGGCTAATTTATAGCTACAAGTTTGGTAATTTATAAACTATCTCAGTATATTTACAGAGATAGTTTATAGTCACAATCAAGGTTTAACTTCTCGATCGCATATCATAACCAAACAAGTTAGGGTCAACCTCTCCTAATTGTAAATCAGCTAAACCGTATTCTTGCCAACGTCTTTCCACCATGGCGGCTACACGAGGATCTGACTTTAAGGGTGAACCCCATTCATGTTCGGTTTCTGGAGGGATTTTTGTAGTGGCATCTATGCCCATTCTCCCACCTAAACCGAGTTTTTCACTGGCAAAATCTAAGGTATCAAAGGGAGTATTAGGTAAAATAAATACATCTCTAGTAGGATCTACTTTAGAACTAATTGCCCAAACGACTTGACGAGGATCTCTTACATTGATATCCTTATCAACTACAATCACAAATTTCGTGTATGTAAATTGTGGTAACGCACTCCAAAACGCTAAAGCCGCCCGTCGTGCTTGTCCAGGATAAGCTTTGTCTATGGAAATAATCGCAGCTTTATAACTCAAGGCTTCCATGGGTAGGAAGAAATCAACTATTTCTGATACCTGTTGGCGTAAAATCGGGGTGTAAATCCGATTTAGAGCGATCGCCATCATTGCTTCTTCTTTTGGTGGCAGTCCGCTAAAGGTGGTAAGATAAACTGGGTCTTTGCGGTGTGTCATACACTGAAACCGCACCAAAGGGGAATCTTCCACACCGCCATAATATCCCATGTGGTCGCCAAAGGGTCCATCTGGTAAAACTTCCCCTGGTGTAATTGTCCCTTCCAAGACAAACTCGGAATCTGCGGGAACTTCCAAATCTACGGTTTTACACCGGGCTAAATTGACCCCAGAACCGCCGTACAATCCAGCAAATAACCACTCTGATAAATCCACAGGAATGGGTGTGGCTGCGGCCATAATGATTAAAGGATCTACACCCAGAGCGATCGCTACTTCTAACTTTTTACCACGTTCTGCGGCTTTGCGCAAGTGTCTCGCCCCTCCCCGTACCGATAACCAATGTACGGTCATTGTATTATGAGATTGTAGCTGTAAACGATACACCCCTACATTGGGGATTCCCGTCTCACAATCCTTAGTAATTACCAATCCTAGCGTAATAATCTTTCCGGCATCTCCCGGATAAGGACGTATTAAAGGTAACTTATTTAAGTCTAAATCCTGGCCTGGAATTACCACCTGTTGACAAGGGGGAAAAAAGTCCCGTCCCGGTTTGGCTTTCACCACGTCAAATAAGACCTTACCAAAATCTATGGCTTGGGAAATCTTTTTTGGTGGTTTGGGTTGCTGAAGCATACTCAACTTCTTTCCCAGGGTTTCCAACTCCTCTGGTTTTTCCATATTCATGGCCCAGCATATCCTTTCTACGGTCCCCATTAAATTGACCGCAACGGGAAAAGACGCGCCTTTGACGTTTTCAAACAGTAACCCTGGACCACCTTTTTGCAGCATACGGTTGCAAATCTCCGCAATTTCCATATCTGGGTCAACTAAAGCCGAAATTCGCTTTAATTGTCCTCTTTCTTCTAGAATTTTGATGAATCCCCGTAAATCTCGCGCCATGGTTTTGTTTTTATGAAGAAGTGTAAAGCTATTTTTATCTTAGTCTTGATTTGGATAAGTTGACTTTTTAGTACAAATATACTATAATGGAAAAAAGATGGATTTTGCTCACGCACAGACGCAGAAGCTCAAAGAGAATTAGGGGGTTTTATGTTGAAGTTAAATAACAAGATTTCCCTGTTAGAACTTATCCAAATTTTATCGCTATATCGTCAAAATATCATTTTAAATTTACATAATTTAAAGGAAGATTATCAAAGAACTGGTATTAAGAGAGTTAGGGGTATGAGGGGTTTTAATGGTGATTTGATTACTCCTTGTTTAGAAACTCAAGATATCTATGGTGGTGATTTTGTACAAATGGGGGTATTTGCTATAAATCGCAATTCTGCTACTATTAATATGTTGGTTAAGCGCAAGGTTAAGCTGGTAAAAGTTGAGGATAATAGAGATATTATTGAAGTTGGAGGTTTGCTAGTTGATGATTTGGATAGTTTTAATAATTATACCATTGTTAAAGATGGAAAACTTCACGTTTCTAGTTTAAATATCAAAATCAGTAACAAGAAAGTATTTGATTTATTGCAAGCTAAAGATGTAATTACTGCTGATAAGTTTGATTTTAATTCTGAGTATACAATTAGCTTAGATAATTTACCATTAGTTCCCGTTAATATAAATTTTGGTAATCTTGATGGGTTGTTTAATCAATTAGCAGAAATCAAAGTTCTTACCAGTATTTTATCTGCTTATTTGCGTCATCAATCTGATGTATTTGTCAGTGACCAAATAGAGGAATTAAAAGAACATTATTTGTCAAAAAACCTGTATTTAAACTTGCCGACAACTCAAGAATATGCAAATACAATTGAGACTCATACTAGTTATAAAATTGATTTTGGTAATCAGGATATTCTCAACTTGAGTAAATTATATGCTGCTAACCAATTTTTAGGGAGGAGATATGAAGTTTATGACCAAGAAACTGGAGAGATATTTGCTAAACCAACTTTGGAAATGGGTTTAAATCAAAATATCGCTTTCCGACAAAAAGCCATTACCCGGAGAATGAAACTAACTAAAGTTGATGATTTAATGAAACCGATTTTTGATGACTTTTTGGGAATTAAAATCAATGGGAGAGTAGGGGAAATTCTCAATCAAATTGGTGATGACAGTTTAGCCTTTTTATTATATGGTAAACATGATGGTTTATTTGTTAATAAAGAAAACTTAATTACAGCCATGACAACAGCTTATAAAAAATTGGTAGCAGCTATTGAGCAAACTTATCAACAAAATATTTCTCCCTTAGTATTTTATATTGGTGTTACAGGACATTTACCCAATAACATCACAGCTAAAGCCATGACTGCTGAGGAATTAGCCGCTAAATATCCCCATTTGCAATTTTCCAAACATGAACAAAAAGGAACATTTTATGAAGTTGGAAATACCATTATTAGCATTTATCCGCAAACAGAATATTACAGTAAAAATTCATTAGCAGTTAGTTAATTGATCTTGTATAATTTCCTAGACAACCTGAATAAAGCAATTTCGATGTTTTTGTTTTTCATCTTCATAAAAAGAATATCCCTGATTTTTAGCATAATTCGGGGATATTTGATATAAAAATTTCGTGTTAAGACGCAAATAGGATTAATACTAGATATGTACATGATTAATTCAACAGAGGTATTGCACGTCCTTATTTAGGAGAGAAGCAGGGTGCAATTAAAGATTTTCTCAAGATTTTCAAACAGCCGCAAATATATATCAAAAAGAATGAACATGAGTTAAACAAAGCACAACCTAACAATAAAATTAATCAAAGTTGGGTTTCATTTTCTTCTCTCCCATCTTCTCTCTTCCTTCGCGCCTCTGGGTCTTTGTGTGAGAAAAAAATAGAACTAGTAGACAAGGGCGTAAATGTACTAGCTACTTACCAAATATATAAAACTTAACAAAAAAATTACCCAAATCAAGCAGTATTATCTAGTATTTGTGATATTATCCGTGATGCAATGATTATCAAAGAAAAATGAACGAAAATCAGCATCAGGCTTATTGGCGTGCTAATACAAACTTAATTAGAAATCTTTTAATTGTTTGGGCTTTAGTCTCTTTGGTTTTTAGTATATTACTGGTTCAACCATTAAATGCAATTCGCTTTTTTAGTGTTCCCTTTGGTTTTTGGATGGCGCAACAAGGATCAATTTTGGTGTTTGTGGCACTAATTTTTATTTATGCTTTCCAAATGGATAAATTAGACCAGAAGTATAATAAAAAGTGAGGATAAACAATGTCGGTTGAACTTTGGACTATTATACTAGTTGGCCTTTCTTTTGTACTTTACATTTACATTGGTTGGCAATCACGAGTAGAAAATACTAAAGACTTTTTTATCGCAGGTCAGGGAATACCCGCAATTGCTAATGGCGCTGCCACAGCGGCCGATTGGATGTCTGCGGCTTCTTTTATTTCTATGGCCGGGTTGATTTCGTTTTTGGGATACGACGGTTCTATTTATTTGATGGGTTGGACTGGTGGATATGTTTTACTAGCATTATTATTAGCCCCATATCTACGGAAATTTGGTAAATATACTGTACCTGATTTTGTAGGCGATCGCTATTATTCCAATATAGCTCGGTTGGTGGCGGTAGTTGCAGCTATTTTCATCTCTCTCACCTACGTCGCTGGACAAATGCGAGGTGTGGGAATCGTCTTCAGTCGCTTTTTACAGGTAGACGTAAATACTGGTGTGATCATTGGCATGATCATTGTTGGCTTTTTCGCGGTTTTGGGGGGAATGAAAGGCATTACCTGGACACAAGTAGCCCAGTATTGTGTATTGATTATCGCATATTTAATTCCGGCAATTGCGATCGCTTACAAACTCACAGGTAATCCTATTCCCCAATTAGCTTTTACCATCAGTGATATTGCTGATAAACTTAACCAGATTCAACTGGACTTGGGCTTTCAAAAATATACCCAATCTTTTGCCAACAAATCAATGCTAGATGTTCTTTTCATCACTATTGCCTTGATGGTAGGAACTGCTGGTTTACCCCACATTATCGTCCGGTTTTACACAGTTACAAGTGTGCGTGCAGCCCGGTTTTCTGCTGGTTGGGCATTATTATTCATCGCCGTTCTCTACACCACAGCCCCCGCAATCGGGATGTTTTCTCGTTACAATCTCATTACATCCTTGCATAATAAAACAATTGTCGAAGTCCAGCAATTAGATTGGGCAAATAAGTGGGAAAAAACCAAACTTCTAGCTTTTGAAGATAAAAATAAAGATAGCCGTTTGCAGTTAACACCGAACAAAGAAAGCAACGAAATCATCATTGATAAAGATATCATTGTTCTTTCTACCCCAGAAGTTGCTAATTTGCCTCCTTGGATAATTGCTTTAGTTGCGGCTGGTGGTTTAGCGGCTGCTTTATCCACAGCATCTGGATTATTATTAGTAATTTCTAGTTCTGTAGCCCACGATGTTTATTATCGCATTTTTGATGCCCAAGCTTCAGAAAAAAAACGGGTATTTGTAGGGCGGGTTGTTGTTGGTTTAGCCATCGTTCTGGCTGGATATTTTGGTGTAAACCCGCCAGGATTTGTCAGTGAAGTGGTAGCTTTTGCCTTTGGTTTAGCGGCTGCAAGTTTTTTCCCGGTAATATTTCTGGGAATTTTTGATAAACGCACCAATTCTCAAGGTGCAATTGCCGGAATGTTAACAGGTTTGATATTTACAGTTATCTACATCGTTGGCGTAAAATTTACCGGTATGACACCTTGGTTTTTTGGCGTTTCCGCTGAAGGAATTGGCACTTTAGGGATGATTATTAACTTTATTGTCACTCTCACGGTTTCTCGACTTACACCACCACCACCCGCAGAAATTCAGGCTTTGGTAGAGGATTTACGCACTCCAATTATTGAAGAATAATTCAAATGTCAGGTAACTTTATGCTTTACCTGACATTTGAATTTAATTTACAAACCGCGCCAAGATAAGAAATTATCCCACCAAGAATTAGAGATATTTCCTATAGATAATTTCATTTTTTGGCGAATATCTTGAATATTCCAGTTGGTAAGTCTAGCTAGATTTTGAGCTTCTTGTTCAAATCTCCGTCTTAAAGAACTTTTATATCTTCTCCCTGCACTACATTTAACCTTACCTGTGAATGGGTGTTGTAAAATATAACGTCCTTGAAAAGAGTCTCTTTGAGCAGTTTCTTGAAAGATCAAATCTTCAGGAAATTTATTTCTAGTATAGCGGACGTGCAAGCGAGTAATGAAAACACTACTACTGGGAAAACGAGAACGAAAACCCGGAGCTATTGGGCTATTACTATCACTATTATCATTCAACCAAAAAACACCGGCTTGTTTTAATTCTTCATTGTTGAGTGGTTCAGCAGCACAAGGATCACAAGTACTCATATCCCAAGCATATTCTAAAAATCCGACTTTTTTATCTTCTTTGGTGTAGGAATTTTGGAACATGGATTTATAAAAATCACCAAATTCATTTTTCACAAACACGGGAATATTCACATCTGAAGGAACTTTAACCGTGCGATAATTAGTAATTTCTGCTTGGCCTTTAGGTGAGAGAATATAAATGATTAAATCCTGTTCTTTGGTAGCGTTAACCATTCCTAAACGAATAGGTAACATAAATTTCCGTGATTCGTAGGAAATTTGTAAAGGACGCAAGAATTGATAACCTGATTCGGCAAATTTATCTAAATTGACTTTAGCCACAAAGAATTTCATCGCAGAACGAATGTAGGGTTTGAGTAATTCCTTTGCACCTTGAGGAATTTTATAACCATTGCGATTTAACCAAGTTTCTAAGCCACCAGATTCTTTAGCACTGAGGATAACAATATCATATTCACCAACATTAAATTTGGCTTCAACATTTACACCCAAACTACTATCTTCCTGTGTGCTAATATCTGATCTGGCGGCGCTTTGCATTGGTCGCATATCGTTCATTTTATAAACTGGGGCGCATGGGTCAGAATCAAAATATTCTACTAATCTTGGGGCGCTAAAAGCATCTAATCTTTCAATAATTTTTGGTTCAGCTACATGAACTTGTTCTTTTTGTAATATTGTGGGAACAGGAACAACAATCGCAAAATCTTTAACATCACCTTGAAAATCGTTAGCCATGGTTAAAACCGTGCGATTTCCGTCTCTAGCAAGTATGACTTGAGAAGCTTGGTTATAGAGTTTTGTATCGGCTTTAGCCACATAAAACCCACAAAAAGCCCAAGCTGTAGGCGCGAAACACAGCACCGCTAAAAGTGCGGATACTAAGGGCATAAATAGGCGAAATTTTTTCATTTTGATGCCTTAATTAATTAAAATTAATTTTCAATTGTGCTTTATTCCACCAAGAAAATCTAGGACTAAACCAAGATTTATCTAATAAAATAGTCAAGGGTGCAAGGGCAAATAAAGCCCAAAAAACAGCGGTAGAGAGAAAGAAATAATTCCGCAAAATAAACGTTAATAAAGCAATAGATACCGCCCAGATTATTCTACTAATACTGGCGTTGGGAATTGAACGAGGATCTGTCACCATAAACAGAGAAAATAACACTAAAGATCCGCTCATTAAATGATGAAAATAAACGTCCCATGTCCAACCTAACCAAAGATTTCTTAGGGCTGCTAAGAGGGAATAAGCACCTAGAAAAGCGGCGGTAGTATCCCAACGACCAACGCGCTGTAAAATCATTCCTCCAGTCCCCACAAATAATAGCGCGTACCACCATTCTTCCCCCCATTGTCCTGGGGAAACCCAAGCATCATTAGTGAAGCTAAGAACAGCAATAATGCCAAAATTAGCAGGATTAAAAAAATGCTTTTCCCCATATTGAAAGATAAATTTACTGGCTATGGCTGCAAATCCAGCTAAGGCCATGGTTGGCCAATGATCAACCCGTAATAATAAACTTAGTCCCAAGGAGGTAATGAGGGGACTACGAAGATTAATTGGTAAAATTCTGTTTTGGGATTTAGTGATCAATGAAAAGATAATTTGTGTTATTATGCAGGAAGCGATCGCCACAACAATAAATTCTGGATGTAATGTCCAGTCTCGTGTGACAACTCCTAAAATCAGAAATAAACTCAGAAACAGAATTTGATAATCTCGAACATCTTTAAATAATATCATTTTCATTCCACTGGTTACTCGCTTTTTTCTAGTTTAAATCACTGTTGTCATAAATTAGGTTTTTGTTACAGTTTTTGTAACCAACCAGACCTCCACAATTAAACTGACCATAAATACAGGTAAACTAATAGTAATATTGGCAAAATGCTGGCTATTCATTCATGTTATGATAGGTAGCAACCGCAGACGGTGAAATTCGATTTAAATACCGGAAAATCCAATATTTGAATATAGTATCTAAAATCACGGGAAATGTGGCAATAAATAAGAAAATAAAATCACGATTAGCTGGTAATCCCCAATGTCGTGATATCCCTTCTAACAGCACTTCCCAACCGTGGGGAGAGTGAAATCCTACGAAAACATCGGTAAATAAAATGATGATAAATGCTTTAGCACTGTCACTTAAACCATAGACTACGTTATCAATAAATTCTTTGAGTACAGCGACAGAAGATTTACTAATTAGCAACAACACCGTGAAACTAATTACCGCAAAAATATCAGCAAATACATTTTTAATTGCATTATCACTTTCTTGACGAAATTCCTCTTTTAATTCCTCGGCTTTCTCTTTGATTTTCTTTTCTAATTCTTCAGAACCCAGAGGAGGTGCATTAGTAATTAAGGCTTCAAATTTAATTCTTTCTTCAAACCTTTGTAATTTTAATAGTCCTTCTTCTTCCATTTCTTCATTTAAGAAAACTGCCACTTTTTCTTCATTGCGGAAATGTTCTACCAATGGTCCAACAATTAGAGCTTTGGAAATTTGATGAGTCAGGAGAGGAACGATAATAAGTAGCAGTATAAATCTAATGGAAATAATACTTCTTTTTTGTGCTTGACGGAAATTTCTAACTACATCTTGCTCAGAACTCGGATCTAATTCTACTTGTAGTCGAGTGATAGTATTGAAAATTGAGCGGGGTAAAATTCCTGTAGTATTAGCTTTTCCTTTTTTGATATTTTGGTTAATTTGACTTGATGTTTTGGGTGTGAATGATTGAGATTTAATTAAATCTGCGGGGACTTTAACAGGTTGAGAATTGAGATTCTCATAAGTTTGTATATCATTATTATTGTATTTAGAAGTAACTTGGTCAATAAATTCTAGTTTCTCTAAAATTAGTGCTGGGCTAGTATATTCTATACCCACTTTCATGGCGGCTTTTTGCTTAGATTCATTAGCCAACCACTGACTCGCTTTAAACTCCGTCAGCCGCATTTTTACCGTTTTTAATAACTTTTGTAAATCTGTCTCAAAATAATCCATAACACTACTACTGTAAGTGCTAGACTCGTTATCTATTTTGTTACCATGGAAATGTTTTTCTTCCATTCCCTGGATTTTTATAGCTGCTTGATAAGCTGCTTCTAGGGAACGTTCTGGTGTTAGTAGATACCATCTGTAAGCAGTTAGTAAAAAAGGGTAGATTTTTTGTTTAAACACAGTATTTTTCATTGAAACTATGATTTGACATTATCCAATTTTTAAACTTAAATTAACGCAAAAGATATGGTTTCTTCTATTTGGATTTTTGGTACTAGTCGCAGTGGTAAAACTACTCGTTTGCTAAACCAGTTTAGTGCTTGGTTGCAAATAAAAGACAGTAATTTATGCAACAATCTTGTCAATCCAAATGCAAGTTTACACCAAAAACAACTAGGTATTTTATTACTAGCTGCTAATGATGACAATAGACGAGAATTAGCTGATAGAGTTGCTACTTTAACCTTGGGAAAAAATCCTATTCGCGTCAAAACACCCCTGGGATTTTTTCAAGACGAGGTAATTTTATTTTGGCCATTATTAATTGATTTGTTGTCAATTAAAGCACAATTTCCGGTGAGATTACGTCCAGAAACGGAACAGGAATTAGCGACAAAACTCTGGAGTTCCCATTTAAACTCAGATATCTTGCAGCGTGTCGGTATAAATGAGTATCGTTTAGTCAGACGAATACTAGACTTATGGCAATTAGCGGCTTATAGCGGTGTATCCTGTGAACATATTCCCCAAATATTGCACAGTGGTATAGCAGATAATTCTATCAATTTAGAACCGGAATTTTTGGGTTCTTTGCTACTAAATTGGCGAAATTGGTGTTTAGAACGCGGTTTACTGACTTACGGGCTAATTACCGAGCTATATAACCAGAAATTATTAACTCATGGTGACTATCAGCAACATCTCCAGCAACGTTATCGAGGTATCATAGCAGATGATGTGGATGATTATCCGGCGATCGCTGCTAATTTATTTGAATTTTTGTTAAATACTGGCACTGTGGGTGCTTTTAGTTACAACTGTCACGGGGCAGTTCGCTGGGGTTTGGGGGCAGATCCTCAGTATTTATCCAGATTAACTAAATATTGCCAAGTAGAGAATTTAACTAAACCACATCCTCATAGTTTGGGATATTTTCTCACTGATCAAATGGTAGAATTGGTAACACAACCCATGGCAATGTTAAGTTTACCAAGTTCTGCACAGCCTGTCCAAACCACTTCCCGCGCTGAGTTATTACGTCAAACAGCCCAGATCATAATTCATGGAGTCAAATCCGGGGAAATAGCGGCAGATGAAGTAGCAATTATTGCACCTGGACTAGATGCGATCGCACGTTATACCTTGGTAGAAATATTAACTAAACAAAATATAGAAGTAGAATCACTTAATGAACAACGCCCACTAATTAGTTCCTCGGTAGTTAGAGCTTTACTGACCTTAATAGCTCTAGTTTATCCTGGTTTGGGGCGTTTGGTAGATAGGGACGCAGTGGCAGAAATGTTAGTTGTTCTCAGTCAATATCAAACTCCAAACGGGGTGGAAACAGAATTTGATCATTTTCATCGTTTTAAGATAGATCCGGTGCGGGCTGGCTTAATAGCAGATTATTGTTTTGTTCCCCACCCCCACACACCCAAGTTATTATCAGTGAAAACCCTTGAACGCTGGGATAGAATTGGTTACATTGCGACTCAGTCCTATGAACAAATATTACAATGGATTGTCCAACAGCGGGAGCAATATCATCAGCAACCCGTCACTCCTGCTTCTTTTTTATACAAAGCCATTCAAGACTTTGTTTGTAAGGATAAAAATCCTTCATATCAGGAATTAGCAGCATTAAGAGAATTAATAGAAACTGCTCAACATTATTGGGAAATAGACACTCGCTTAAAAACAAAAAATACAGATTCTTATGCAGAATTTATTAAACTGCTACAACGGGGAACAATTACTGCAAATTCTGATCCGGTACGTTATATCAGTAATAATAAAAAAACTGTAACTTTAGCAACTATATTTCAATACCGTGCCAGTAAAAAAAATCACCGTTGGCATTTTTGGTTAGATATTGGTTCACCCCTATGGTCTAAAGGTGGCGCGGCCACTTTATTTGGTGCTAATTTATTTTTACAGCATAGACTAGGAAAATCTTGGACAGCAGCAGATGAACAATTAGCCGCAGAACAAAGATTACAAAGAATTATCGCAGATTTACTGGCGCGTGTGTCTGATAAACTATATTTGTGTCACAGTGATTTAGCCGTAAATGGACAAGAACAAATTGGACCTTTGTTACCTTTAGTTTATGCTTGTGAAGTGGTTTGAAAAGTTTTAGAAAAACCAAATTTACCTTGACAAAACTTGCTGATAGCAGTTCCCAATATTCTGAATTTATGAACATTTGCTAATTATCGTTTTGACATTTAGTAAATGTTCTTCGATAATTTCAGGAATGTCAGTATTGGTTTTAATGATTGATTTACCAATGGTTTGATTCGCAATTTCATTGATAGCATTAATTAAAAGATGGGGCATGGTAATATTAGCTTCAGCAATTTGTTTAATAGTCTCTTGGGGATTATCTTTCTCTAAGATAGCTTTGAGAACTTGGATTTCATAAGCTGGCAGATTTTCCAATAAATTATGCCATTCTGTAGGTAAATTGGTTGGTGGATTATCTTCTATATCAACTAGATCTATATCTAATGGTTGCAGTAATTCATCAAAGGGAAATAACTCTACATTATCGGGTAATATTTCACAATTAGAATTAATTGTTTCCACTTGAATTAATTCCCAAATTTGATTCTGTAATAAGTCTCGTTCCTGTTGCAAGAGAGAAATTTGATTTTGCAATTGATTACTTTCAGATTGTTGTTCTAATGTCTTAATTTGTAAGGATTTGATGGTATTTTCTAGATTATTTATACTGCTAGTTATCTGTATTAACAAATCATTTTGTTTGCTAATTTCCATTTCTCGATTTTGAGCTTCTATTCGCAGTTCATAAAGTCTTTGCTCTAGTTGCGGTTTGAGTCTTCCTAACAGAACTATATCATTTTCTAGTTCTTTTTTTTCTTGTTTGCATATATCAATTTGGATTTGAATTTGCTTGATTTCAGCGCGAGATACATGACAATTTAGTTCTAATTTTCGCTTCTCTATAATTAGATTATTGTAGCTATTATTTAGTTTTATATGACTATTTTCTAAGTCATTAAATTCATTTTTAAGATGATGAACTTCTGATTCAATTTGCTTTTTTTGAGCAGCAAATGTACCTATATCTCTATGTAAACTATCCCTTTGATTGCGACAATCTCCTATTTGTTGTTCTAATTGTTGAGTTTCTGTATACAATAGACTTTTATATTCTTCTAATTGTTCTATTTCTCTGGCAATGCGATATTTTAATGCTTCTAAATCCCGAATACGTCTTCTTAAAGAACCAACTATTTTTAATTCATCAATTCTCCGGCGCTTATCAATAAGAAATGCGGCTGAATATGTGGCTAAAACTGTTATTATTCCCCCAATAAAAGCTTTAGAAAAATCCCAATTGGGAACAAGACTTAAACCAAAACTTACACTAAACGCAGCTATTCCTAGTAGGAATTGATAACTGACTATTACTGGGGGCATTTTGCGAGGTCTTAGTGTGGTCAAATTGTGAGCATGATTAGTAGTTAAAGTCATTATTCCTCTTTCTTAAATATAGGGTTATCATTCTCCTGAGATTACATGATCATCAACCTTGATCACTCTGTAATTAGATTTTTGTTTTCACCAAATACAGCTAAATCTGCTTTTAAAAAGTCAATAAACTGTCTTGCTGTTCTACCCGAACGTCCATGGTGACGAGTTGCCCATTGTAAGGCTTTATATTCTAAATCTGCGGGCGCAATACTGATGTTTTCTGCTAGGTGTTGGACTATTTGTAAATAGGTTTTTTGATCTGCTGCTTCAAAGGTTAATGTTAGACCAAAGCGATCGCTAAAAGACAATTTCTCCTCCATTGTATCCCATCCATGAACTTCATTGTTATCCTTGGGCGCTGGTCTATCCGTGAAAAATTCCCGAATTAAGTGCCGACGGTTTGAGGTAGCATATACTACTACATTTTTTGGTCTGGCAGTTACATTTCCTTCTAATACTACTTTCATCATTTTAAAGGCATCATCATCTTCTTCAAAGGATAGATCATCAACAAAGATAATAAATTTTTGGGGAACTCCCCGCAAATGTTCGACAATTTTCGGTAAATCTGCCAATTCTGACTTAGAAACTTCTATTAACCGCAAGTTTCTGTGACTATACTCATTTAATAAAGCTTTAACTAAAGAAGACTTGCCCGAACCACGACTCCCATAAAGTAATACGTGCAGCGCCGTTTCTCCTGACAATAAAAACTCTGTATTTCTCACTAAAGCATCTTTTTGCCATTCGTAACCTACTAAGTTAGATAGTCTAACTGTATCCGCATAAACAATACCCACTAACTGCCCATCTTGCCAACGAAAAGCATGGTATTGAGCAAATAAACCGCTACCATGTTGCCTATAATAAGTGGCTAAATCTTCTACAGCATCACCCCAATTCTCTAATTGAGACATAAATGTCATTATATCCGTTTCTGTGCCTAGCATCTCCGGTTCTCGATACCAAACCACAGGGGAAATGGGTAAATGAGTAGCCATTTGCACCCACTCACTCAAAACTGCACTATTACATTCATGTAAACTTTGCAACACTTGTAAATCATGAACCACAGCAGCTACTAAAGCAGGGGGTAATTTGCTAAACTCCTGCTGTTGTGCCACTTTACTAAAGGCATTATCTGCCCTCAGAATTTGCTGAATTAGGTATTCTTCCCAGGTTTGATAGGCGCTGGTTAAAGCTTGGAAATAACTACCGTAAGCTTGGAGGCAATCCCTACCATCTGTATCAGTGTAACGGATAGTTTGTAATAAATTCAGAAAACTTTTACCTACGTTACCTTGTAGTACAGATTGATACAGTAACAGGGAGGCAGCTTGGCGTTGTAGAAATTGAACTGCTGTATAAGATGTAGTATTCGATGTTAGCATTGCTATATAGTCCATTTGATCATGAATTTAAGTTTACTACGTAAATAAAATTAGGACTCAGAAACTATCCCATGGCATGGGCTGTTAATATCCTGATTTTGAAGTAAGTTTAAATACTCATTGATGATGATACCAAATTTGCGCCTACAGGAAAAAAATGTAACTATTTGTATATTAAAGTAGAAAGTATTGGGGATAACAGTAAACTGAGAATAATAATCAGAAGTATAAATTACTCACATACGTACAGAAAATATGGACACAGGCAATGTCAGTAACCGTTGTTTTTCCTGAATATGTATTACCAACTATTTAGGAAATAGTTATGTTATAATTTAAGCTGTAAAGCTATACTATACTCATTGTAAATATTTTTGTGTTTCTTGATGAGACTTGAAGGCAAAAATAGCTAATATTGCCATTTTGGCAGGTCTGTATGGCACAAATGAGGTATTACTAGATAATAGCAATAATTCGGAAACTTTTATTATTCACGTACAATGCTACAGTTATCTTAATATCAATCCCAGAAATTTTTTGTCCATTTGAATAAATAGAAATAACTAGGAAATAATTCATGTTATCATCACTATCTTCTCAAAATGTTATTCAATACCTACAACAGACAGGGCTATGTAGCCCTAAAGATGGTAATGTAAATAAGTCTGTATTGCCAAAAAATAACCATAAAAATTGGAATTTACTGGTAAAATTGGCAGATAATAGTCAACTACTAATTAAACAACAACGGAAAATTAATCACGATTTTAGTTTTCATGAACTCTTTAATGAGTGGCTATTTCACCAGTTATTAGAAAAATTTCCAGTAATTGGTAATATTGGTGCAATCTCATCATCATTACTACACTTTGATCAGGAAAATTCTATTTTTGTGCGTAGCTATCTCAGCGAATATATGGAACTAGAAAGATGTTATCAGCACACTAGTATCTTCCCCACGGAGATTGCCAGCGCGATTGGTACTACGTTAGCAGGGTTACACCGATCAACCTTCAACAAATGCGAGTACCGTGATTTTATGTCCACTGCTCCCGCAGGACAATTTCGCTATAATTTTTACAATCCCATTCAAGGATTGCCATCAATAAATCCCGAAACATTTGGTATAATTCCCACTGAAGCCTTACAATTTCATCTTCTTTATCAACGTTACGAAACTTTAGAATCTGCCATTGCTGATTTAGCATATCAATGGCAACCATGTTGTTTAACTCACAACGATTTACAATTAAACAATATTTTGGTTCATTCTCGATGGCAACAATTAGATAATTGTTTAATTAAATTAATTGACTGGGAAGCTTGTGGTTGGGGAGATCCAGCTTTTGATTTAGGAACTCTATTAGCAAGTTATTTAAGAATTTGGTTATCCAGTTTAATAGTAGATCCAACATTAAAGTTAGAAGAATCTTTGAATTTAGCTATGATTCCTCTAGAGATATTACAACCTTCAATTTTAGCTTTAATCCGAGCTTATCTTAATGCCTTCCCGATAATTTTAGAACATTATCAGGATTTTATTATTCGGGTAATTAAGTTTACAGGTTTAGCATTAATTCAACAAATTCAAAACATAATTCAATGCCAAAAATCCTTTGATAATAGGGACTTACATCAACTAGAAGTTGCTAAAAATCTCTTGACTATTCCCGAACAATCAGTATTAACTATTTTAGGAAAATCCGCATCCGAAGTTCTGAGGTCTTTAGCCAAAATTGAACAACTTCCTCAACACCATAAGGGACAAAAATTAGTCCGTCTTTATTATGAAAAAACTCACTTACGCGGTTGTTAGCAATTTAGCAATAGTTATCTTTTATTTTTTCTATATACTCTGCTAAAGTTTGAGGTGCAAAAACAGTTAATGTTCGATGATTCTAATAATCACAATCAAATTGTCAATTCATTATTCGACATTGCCAGTAATATCCAAATTCAACCTAATTTCTGTATTTACCACCCCAATTATCAACCTTTTGCTTTACCGGCTAATATAGCAAATAGGTTTCAAAAAAATTCATCTTCTTTAAAGCAGAAATATTTGAACATACTTCTCAGAAATTTTATCTATGGTATTTATTATAATGGTTCACTGCAAACAACCTTAGCAGCTAATAACACTCATCATCATTACCAATTTCAGCTAAATTTATCAGAAAATAATATAGGTGTAGATATAGATTTCTATGAACAACTACATAATAGTAATTATGGTGTAGGTTATTATGACACTAACTGGCAGATTTTGAGCATTGAACCTGATGGTAGTATGTCCGTTAAAAAAGATGATTTAACAATATATATCGAACCAGAATGTCATTTAAAATTTCCAAGAAAGTTATCTAAAAGTGGTGAATTTATATCAATATGGATGCCTAAAAATCGTTTGCAAAATGGCTATTATGTAGCAGTAAGTAACTTGGGAATGGCCAAAGAAGACAGACAAAATAATGATTTAGAACTAGGACGAATTTACTTTAATTTTACATCAGCCGCAGCAATCATTTTCATGGAAAGCTTAACGAAAGCATTAAATAAGGCGGCTATTTGCTTTAGTTTTCATGTTCTTTATAATCCCGCTGTCTATGGGCGTTATGATTCAGGTGTCCTGCATTTTGAAAGCCAAAATTACCCCACAATTAGGAATATTCTTCAAGAGATTTATCAAGAATATCACGCTTATTTTCAGCCAGAAATTCCCCTATTTACTAAATTCCTAGCACCAGGATTAGGGTTAGCAGAAGAACCATATCAAAAATTTGCTCCTCAAGAAAGTTTTGGTATGAACCGCTGTCAAATTGTTGCCAATGCTTTATTAGAATCTTGGCAAAAAGGTAAAAATGCCATTGAGGAAAGAATAGAAATTATTCATCAACACTTTGCAGAAAATTTAATTGATATGCACCATCCCTATCTTAATCCTGATTCTGAAGATATTTATCAGCCTTTAAGCTGATTTTATCAAGAATAATTAACCGTAGATGAACACAGATTAAGACGGATAAGTTAAGTAGGTTGGCGTTAAAAATTGTCGTTATAACAAGGGAACAGGGAACAGGAAAGAGGTTTTGGGCAACTTTACTTTTCGTTACTTATGTCGGTTTTTTCCGTTTACCTAATTAGAGGATATTTTAAAAGTATTGGCTGCATAAATTCCCTACTCTACAACCAAGATTTCTAACCTGCGTAGGCAGATTTTGTCTGTGTAGACGCGATTTATAATTGCCAAGTTTAGCTATAATTATTTGTAATCACAAACTTAATTTTAGGAAATTAAACATGGCTTTTACATATTACTACACGGTAAGATTCCAAGATACTGATGCTGCTGGAGTAGTTTATTTCGCTAATGTTTTGAGAATTTGTCATGAAGCTTATGAGGCTTCACTAGCAACTTCTGGTGTTAATCTTAAATCATTTTTTACTAATTCGCCTTTAGCTTTTCCTATTGTTCATGCTAATGTAGATTTTTTACGTCCTATATCCTGTGGTGACAATTTAGTGATTAGTTTATTTTTAGAGAAAATAGGTGTGGATAAGTTTGAAATTAGCTACGAAATTACAATAGATGAAGTAATGGTTGCTAAGGCAATTACTAGGCACGTTTGTATTAATGTTAGTAGTAGAATTAAGCAGGAATTACCAGTTTATATCAATAATTGGTTAGAAATAAACCGTGCAGATACAGAGGGCGCACAGAGAAGAAGATCCAGAACGGAATTTATGTAATTTTATGATCATAAAAATCATAAATATCTTAGAAATTGATCAATTAATCAATATTAAATGTTCTCATAATTAACTGAATGTTTTGTCCGGTAGTGGCTAAATAAATATTGAACTCTATTTCAGAGTTCAAAGTTTTCAGCAAGTGAAAATAGTCATGAATAATACAAAAGAACGCAAGTCTGTTTATCCTGTTAATATTGGAACTCCTCAAGTACAAGTCCGTAAAACAAAAAGGAAAAATCAGCAGTCTGAATCACTCAGTGACTGGGAACACGCAAGTTAATTGACAAGTAGTTTGATCAGTTTTTAAACTGTCTAAATAGTTCAGATTATGTTACCATTTGTCAATTGGTAGAAGATCAGGGTTATAAAAATGCAAAATGGCGACCAAAATCTGATAATTTTGATGATTTATATACTTACGGTCTATTGGACATTTAATCGTATGATTGAATCTATAGACGATCTAGTCAAAGTTGATTTCCAAAAAGGTGCTGTTGATGATCAATTAAAAGAACAAAATCTTCAAGATACTGTGGGTATTTCTTTTAAAACAGGTACTTATGGTTTAGATAAAGTGCAAGATGATTTAAAAGAATTATCCATGAGTATTGAAAATAAATCAGATAGTATTGCTATATATGTTGACTGGGATAATAGTTCTTTTGTGGTTGAACATAGCAAGCAGTCGCGGCGGGTAATTCGCAAATCTCCTGACTTAACGCGCGATTTAGCCATACCCCAAGTACCGACAATTATCGCACCCAAAAAGACAATTTCTGAAAATGTCACTGCCGAAGATGTTTTTCAAAGAGATAAAGAATCAGGGGTTTATAAACCAGCTTCACCTTTAATTAATGTAGCGGGGGTTAAAGGTAATAAGAAGTTATACAAAGATTTTATAGATGGTAGAAAAAATTTGGAATTTTCCTTACAACTTGTATTGCGAATTTCAGAAATGAGAGTCGGTATAGCACCAGGAATAAATGTTCCTCCAGTGTCAATTATTAATTGTCCTTTTACTATTAAAAAACTCCCTTGGACCTACGCTTTACCTTGGAATAAAAAGTAATCTAGGAATACCCCCCGACTACTTGAAAAAATCAGGGATCTGAGTCTTGCGATTTTCATGTAATTAAAAGTAAACTAGAGAAAGAGGGAGAGTAGGCGTAGGCAGTTGCAGATTAGTCATTCAGACTAGTTTGAGGAAAGTCCGGGCTCCCGAAAGACCAAACTTGCTGGATAACGTCCAGTGCGAGTGATCGTGAGGATAGTGCCACAGAAAGATACCGCCAGTCAATTAATTTATAATTTATTTATTTATTGGTTGGTAAGGGTGCAAAGGTGCGGTAAGAGCGCACCAGCAGCGTCGAGAGGCGTTGGCTCGGTAAACCCCGGTGGGGAGCAAGGCCACAAGGGACTACGGTTGGTCTTTTACCAGTTCCGCAAATAAGAGCCGCTAGAGGTGTTTGGTAACAACCATCCCAGATAGATAACTGCCCTCGCAAGAGAACAGAACCCGGCTTACTACCGACTCTTTCTTTGGAAACGAACTATGGATTTTTTATTTTCCATAGTTCGTTTTTTGACATAGGATTCGTTTGCTGTTGTGAAATTCGTCTCATAGGTGCGATATCATAACATTTACCAAACAAAATTTAGTTATTAACCCATTTAGCTTCAGTTACTAAACAAACACCCCCTAATTTCTTGAGAATGGGGGTAATTTTCTCTACTAAACTGTTTAATTGTTTTTCATTTTTACAAACTGTTATAATGTAACTATTGCTAAATGAACAGCCGATATCGCTACAAAATAAACCTCTATCATCTTTACCAGAAGTATCTTTAATAATTGTCTATCCAGTAACTGAAACACTATCTAAAATTCTGGTAATGTCCTCAACCCAGAAGGTATCTATGATAATCTCTATTTTCTTGACTTCTTCCATGATATCGCTCACTAAATCTATTTGTTTGGGAGTTTGATCTGATCCAATTGACTCACTTTGAGTGACTAAACATAAACCACCAGTTGTTTTGAGAATAGGTAGAATACTATCTATTAAGTAGTTGAATTGTTCCTGATTTTGGCAAATAGCTGAAATATAACTATTGCTAAATTCTCGACCAAAATCGTCATAAAAAGAACCTCTGTTTCCTTTGCCCGAAAGGTTTTCTATTAATGTATATCCAGTAACTTTATCTGAGTCCAGAATCTTTGATAATTCGGGAATTTTCAGGGTGCTAGTAATGATTTCTACTCGGTTAAAATTTGGCATAACTGATACTCATTTTAGATGTTAAGTTGGCGTGAAAAATTGTCGTTATGACAAGGGAATAGTGAACAGGGAAGAGTTTTGGGTAACTTGACTTTTTGTTACTGATGTCGTTTTTTTTCCTTTCACTTACTTGTAACCATAGATTTTTGATAAAAAAACTGGAAAACTGAACTATAAACCAACCCATTTAATGATTTGTAAATACAGAGGAATACCGACAATAATATTAAAGGGAAATGTTAAAGCTAAAGCCATAGAAACATAGAGACTGGGGTTAGCTTCGGGAACTGTTAATCTCATAGCTGCTGGAACAGCAATATAAGAAGCACTTGCACATAAAACCGCGAATAAAAGGCCATTTCCTTCTCCCATTCCCAGGACTTTTGATATCAAAATTCCAATTATGGCATTGATAACGGGAATAAAAACGGAAAATCCAATCAAGAAAGAACCTGTTTGACTTAAGTCTTTAATTCTTTTAGCAGCAATTAATCCCATATCTAGTAAGAAGAAAGTCAGCACACCATAGAAAATTCCTTGAGTAAATGGTTGTAATTTCTCCCAACCTTTATCTCCTGTTACTAATCCCACTATCAGACTACCAACTAAGAGAAATACAGACCCATTTAAAAAAGCTTCGTGCATCACTTTTCCCCAAGAAAATTCTTGTTCATCGTCTGTTTTTGGGGTAAAGACTCTCACCAGAATTAAACCGACTACAATGGCAGGAGATTCCATTAAGGCTAATGCTGCAACCATCTGTCCACCGTAGGAAATATGCAGTTTTTCTAAAAAGGAACTGGCAGTAATAAACGTGACTGCACTAATAGAACCATAGGTAGCAGCGATCGCGGCTGAGTTATAATTATCAAGTTTGAGTTTAAGAATATAAAAGGTGTATACTGGCACGATGGCAGCCATCACAATAGCAGCTATGAGAGTCAGTGCTATTTGTAAATTAATCCCACTATCTGCTAATTCGTGTCCCCCTTTAAACCCAATTGACAACAGTAAATAAAGAGAAAATAATTTGGGTAAAGGTTGGGGAATTTCTAAGTCAGATTTGCAAAAAACTGCCAGCATTCCCATAAAGAAGAATAAAACCGGCGGATTGAGAATGTTAAATAGAATTAAACTACCATCCATTTTATTTCACTTTTCCTAACAATTACAAAATCTGATCAACTTCTCTTGAGTTATCTGATATTCTCATGGTACTTTCATCAGATATCCAAAAAAACATAAAAATTAACAAAATTAACTCACAAAATTAGATTTTCAACAGTATTCTACTCCACTGACTGTATGAAGTAGTGATTGGTCAAAACCTGGGTCTATTTTAGAGGATGTTTTAAAAGTATTCGGCGCGTAAATTCCCTATACAAAAAGTTCACCTGGACTCATGAAACGAATATTTTTTTCTAACCGCCGATTTTAGCATTAATTTAGACTTGACAAACATCCTCTTACGTCCTATTTTCTGATACAATCAAAAATCTAAATCCTTTAATATACATTGATCTATGAGCAAGGGTACTTTATTTGACAAAGTTTGGGATTTACATACTGTTGGTACACTACCATCAGGATTAACACAACTATTTATTGGACTACATCTTATTCATGAAGTTACCAGTCCCCAGGCCTTTTCTATGCTCAAAGGAAGGGATTTAAAAGTATTATTTCCGCAGCGGACCATAGCCACAGTAGATCATATTGTTCCCACCGAAAACCAAGCCCGTCCTTTCGGGGATAACATGGCCGAGGAAATGATCCAAGCATTAGAAAAGAATTGTCAAGAACATGACATCACATTTTACAATATTGGTTCAGGGAATCAAGGTATAGTTCATGTCATTGCTCCCGAATTGGGACTAACTCAACCGGGTATGACCATCGCTTGTGGTGATAGTCATACGTCAAGTCATGGCGCGTTTGGAGCGATCGCCTTTGGTATAGGTACAAGCCAAGTTAGAGACGTTTTAGCCTCCCAAACCCTATCACTATCAAAATTAAAAGTCCGCAAAATCGAAGTTAATGGTAACTTAAAACCCGGAGTTTACGCCAAAGACGTAATATTACATATTATCCGTACACTAGGAGTTAAAGGAGGTGTAGGCTACGCTTATGAATTTGCTGGTACAACCTTTGCCCAAATGAACATGGAAGAAAGGATGACCGTTTGTAACATGGCCATTGAAGGTGGGGCGCGATGCGGATACGTTAACCCCGATAAAATTACTTATGATTATTTACAAAATAGAGACTTTGCTCCTCAAGGTGCAGACTGGGACAAAGCCCTAATTTGGTGGCAAACCCTAAGTAGTAATCCCGATGCCGAATATGACGATATTGTAGTATTTAATGCAGAAGAGATCCCACCTACGGTAACATGGGGAATTACACCTGGTCAGGGAATTGGCGTAGATGAAAAAATCCCCACAGCCGGAGAACTTCTAGAAGAAGACCGCTTCATAGCCGCAGAAGCATATTCTTATATGGATCTATATCCCGGACAACCCATCCAAGGGACAAAAATAGATGTTTGTTTCATAGGTAGCTGTACCAACGGACGTATAAGCGATCTCCGGGAAGCGGCCAAAATCGCCCAAGGTCGTCAAGTTGCAGCGGGAGTCAAAGCTTTCGTTGTTCCCGGTTCAGAACGAGTCAAAAAAGAAGCCGAAGCCGAAGGACTAGATCAAATCTTTATTAAAGCCGGTTTTGAATGGAGAGAACCAGGGTGTTCCATGTGTTTAGCCATGAACCCCGACAAACTCCAGGGGAGACAAATTAGTGCCTCCTCCTCGAACCGCAACTTCAAAGGTAGACAAGGATCATCCTCCGGTCGTACCCTACTTATGAGTCCCGCTATGGTAGCCGCCGCAGCCATAAAAGGGGAAATTGCCGACGTGCGGGCTTTATTGTAAAATAAAAATCTTGTGGGGTGGGCATCCTGCCCGCCCAAACTAGAATTGAGTCCTCCAGAAAAATCTCTCTGAAACTCTGAAAAATCTTGTGGGGTGGGCATCCTGCCCGCCCAAACTAGAAGTCCCAGATATTTCCTTTGTGTCCTTCGTGCCTTCGTGGTTAATTAATTATGGTAAGTGAAGTAAAACAAATATCCAGTCAAGCCGTCCCCCTGCTTGGTAACGACATAGATACCGACCGAATTATACCCGCCCGCTACTTAAAAGCCATCACCTTTGACGACCTCAGAGAAGGGGTATTTGTGGACGACAGAAAAGCCTTAAACGGTGAACACCCATTTGACCAAATCCAATACCAAGGGGCAAATATCCTGATAGTTAACCGCAACTTTGGCTGTGGTTCGTCCAGGGAACACGCACCCCAAGCCCTGGCCAAATGGGGAATTAAAGCCCTCATTGGTGAAAGCTTTGCGGAAATATTCTTTGGTAATTGCGTAGCCATGGGGATACCATGCGTAACAGCCCAAGCCGAGGTAGTTAAACAACTGCAAGAATTAGTTATGGCCAATCCTCAAGCAGTCCTTACCATAGATTTGGAAAAATTGCAAGTGGAAATTGGTGATTTTACTGCCTCGGTTGTCATGAGTGAAGGCACAAGAAGCGCTTTTATTAGTGGCACTTGGGACGCTTGCGGACAGTTGGTAGCAAATGCTCAACAGGTAAAAGCAACTGCGGCCAAATTACCTTACATTGCTTGGGGCAATTTGGCCGCGAGTTAGTCGCTGCTCTTTGTGTCTCCAGGGTTGTATTTTATTTAACTACTACAGGCATAGATGACACGGAGAAAGGAGACGGAAAGGGAATTTTGGTCATATTTTTTGGTCATATTGAGTTAATTGTTAAGCTGTTACGCACCTGAATTGTATAATCCTAAAATGGTTAAATCTTGTGGGGTGGGCATCTTGCCCGCCAGACTTATACAAATTAAATACACAACAGCTTATGAGATGAATAGAATTAATTATTGGTTAATGAAGTCAGAACCAACGGTTTATAGTATTACTGATTTACAGCAGGAAGGTGAGACTATTTGGGACGGTGTGCGTAATTATCAGGCACGGAATTTTTTAAGACAAATGCAAGTAGGAGATTTAGCATTTTTCTATCATTCTAATGCTGAACCGCCAGGAATTTTTGGCTTAATGCGGATAGTTGAAACAGGTATTAATGACCCGACACAATTTGATGTTAACAGTAAATATTATGATGCTAAATCAAGTTATGAATCTCCCCGTTGGCAAACTGTGAAGGTGGAATTTGTAGAAGTTTTTAATCATCCTCTTTCACTATCAAAACTGAAAACAAAATTTCAAGATGATGAATTATTAGTAGTAAAAAAAGGTAATCGTTTATCAGTAAATCCTATCATGGAATCAGTGGCAAATAGGATTTTAGAAATGGGAAGAGATATTTATATTTAGATAGCCTAAAAATCCTCTGCCACTCCACCTCTGTGTCCTCTGTGCCTGGAGTGGTTCGATAAAAAATATAATTCATCTATCCAAAAAGCGTTAACCTAGATCTAAAGTTCACAAATAATTATGACACCAGAAGAAATAGCGGGTACATTAACGGAGTTATTTAGCGTTGAAGTTGTAAAATCTATAGCCCCTGGTTCTTGGCAGGTAGAAACTACTGATTTTCGATTATTGGTGCTACTTTCAGAAGATCACACTTGGTTGCGGGTATTACTGCCAATTATGCCTTTAGAAGAGGCTACAGCATTTCTGACGCAGTTTCTAGAGGCTAATTTTGATGATACTCAAGAAACACGCTACGCCGTTTATGATGGGGTAGTGTGGGGGGTGTTCCAACATAATAGTGGCACTTTGAGTAATGCAGATTTTACTAATGCGATCGCTCGTCTGATATCATTACATGAAACTGGTGTCAATGATGTTTTCAATAATTTAGTGGAAATTCGTATCCGTGAAATTATTCAAGCAGCAAAACAGCAAGGACAGTCTCTAGAAGCTACTATGCAAAATCTAGACCGTTTTTATGCAGAAGGATTATTAGGAGATATTGACCAAAATCCCCAAGGAAGAAAGGAGGTTTTAGCCGCTTGGAGACGACAATTAGAAGGTCTTTGGCAGGAAATGTAACGTTGTTATAAGAATTACCAGCAATTATTTTTCTCAGAGGATGTTTGTAAAGTCTAAATTAATGCTAATCCTCTCAAAATTTTTTAAACATCATTTTCAGAATCTAGATCATGAGCCTCGCACAAATTCAAACTCAAATCAAAACCCAAGTAGCTAAAATTGAACAACAGCAACAAGCCTTAAACGATTCTCAAAAAGAATTATCTTTGCTTTTAGAACAAAAAAAAATCATGCAACAAGTGGCATATAAAAAAATTAAAGAAGCAGCGCAGTTATTAAAAGCCGCACAAGCTGATTTAGAGTATACAACTGAAGAGATCATAGACATTACTAAATCAGAAATGAGCAGCCCTGAAGCAGAAAATGAGTTGAAAATGTTAGAAACTTTAGGGAATGGAAAAATTGAGTTAGAAAAATCTGGATTTAGTATCGCAGAAGGTCAAAAAGAACTGGTTAATGCTATTACGGAGAAACTGGATGATTTTGAATTTGCTTTATCCCGTTTACCCGTGGAAGAAAGAGATTATGCTAGAGTAAAACTACAGTCTGTAATCGGTAATTTCATCAACAAGTAATAAGTAAGTAGGTGAACGGAAAACCCCCAACACAAGTAACCAAAAGTAAAGTCGCCTAAAACCTGTTCCCTGTCCCCTGTTCCCAGTTAAGAGTTCCCTTGTCATAACGACAATTTTTAACGCGAACCTACTTTACAATTTATGGATATTATAGAAACCCTGAAAGCTGATTATCAAAGATTTCCAGTCAATCAAACCTACAGCATTTATGCCCAAGATGTTTATTTTCAAGATGCTGTTTTTAAGTTTCGCGGACTGGAACTTTATAAATGGATGATTAAATTCATTCAGACTTTTTTCCTCAATCTTAAACTGGATTTACATAACATCCAAATTCAGTCAGAAATTATTAAAACTGAATGGACTATGAGTTGGAATTCTCCCCTACCTTGGAAGCCTTATATTTCCGTTTCTGGCTGGAGTGAATTACGTTTAAATGCTGACGGTTTAATTGTTTCTCATATTGACTATTGGTACTGTTCTCGTTTAGATGTAATTAAGCAACATTTCATTTCTTTGAAAAAACCATCATAATGTAAATAAATGTAAATAAACTTCAGGCAGTAAGGAATCATTGATGCGAGTAATTTTAATGACAGGGAAAGGTGGCGTGGGTAAAACCTCCGTGGCCGCAGCCACTGGACTCCGTTGTGCAGAACTGGGCTATCGGACATTGGTTTTAAGTACAGATCCCGCCCACTCCCTGGCCGACAGCTTTGATATAGAATTAGGACATGATGCCCGTCTCGTGCGTCCTAATTTGTGGGGTGCGGAATTGGACGCACTGCAAGAATTAGAAGGTAATTGGGGGGCTGTGAAACGCTATATCACCCAAGTTTTACAGGCCAGGGGTTTAGACGGCATACAAGCGGAAGAATTGGCGATTTTACCGGGCATGGATGAAATTTTCGGCTTGGTGAGAATGAAACGCCATTATGATGAGGGAGAATATGATGTTTTAATTATTGACTCCGCCCCCACTGGTACAGCATTACGACTGTTAAGTTTGCCGGAAGTTGGTGGTTGGTATATGCGTCGTTTTTACAAACCCTTCCAAAATATTTCCGTTGCCCTCAGACCACTTGTAGAACCTATTTTTAAACCCATTGTTGGTTTTTCTTTACCAGATAAAGAGGTCATGGACGCACCCTATGAATTTTATGAACAAATTGAAGCTTTGGAAAAAGTTTTAACTGACAATACCCAAACTTCTGTGCGTTTGGTGACGAATCCTGAAAAAATGGTAATTAAAGAATCTCTTCGCGCTCACGCCTATCTAAGTTTGTATAATGTAGCCACAGATTTAGTAATTGCTAACCGAATTATTCCCCAAGAAGTAACAGATCCTTTTTTCCAACGCTGGAAGGAAAATCAAGAACAATACCGTCAAGAAATTCATGATAATTTCTTACCTCTTCCAGTCAAAGAAGTACCTCTATACTCTGAAGAATTGTGTGGTTTACCAGCTTTGGAAAGGTTGAAAGAAACTCTTTATAAAGATGAAGATCCCACTCAGGTTTATTATCAGGAAACTACAATTAAAGTTGTCCAAGACAAAAATCAATACAGTTTAGAACTGTATTTACCTAACATTCCTAAAAGTCAAATTCAACTCAAAAAAACTGGAGATGAATTAAACATCACTATTGGTAATCATCGCCGTAATTTGGTATTACCTCAAGCTTTAGCCGCACTGCAACCAGCAGGGGCAAAAATGGAAGATGATTATCTAAAAATTCGCTTTGCTTGAAGGGTCTAAATTTTTAGATACTCGACTCTTTAAATACAGCGTTTTCCGCTTGTGATGAAGTACAAAATTAAATCATGAAACTCTTGTGGGGTGGGCATCTTGCCCGCTAGATATGTACCTCATAACGAGTGGAAACTGCTGTAAGTTATCTACTTTTGTGCTGTTTTACGTAAGTCCTAAAATCTCAATTATCGTCCCAATTCTTCAATATTCTTCATTGCTTGTTGATACAAGTCTTTATTTCCTTCTTTATCAAAAATAGCTGCTGCCCGTTGTAGGTCTTTTAATGCCCCCCTTTTATCGCCAATTGCAGCATAGGCGTTACCTCGATTATTAAAAGCAGAACCAAGATTAGGATTAATACGAATTGCTTCATTATAATCGGATATCGCTTTTTGCTGTTCTCCTCTAGATGCGTAAGCATTGCCACGATTGTTATAAGCTAGAGCATATTCCTGATTGATGCGAATTGCTTGAGTATAGTCCTCTAAAGCCCCGTTTCTATCCCCTTGGTTTGCACGAGCATTACCGCGATTGTTGTAAAATTCGGCGGATTTAGGCTTGATGCTAATAGCTTGATTATAATCTGCGATCGCTCTTCTATAATCCCCAATAGATGAAAAAACATTACCACGATTATTGTAAGCTTCTGCATCATTAGCATTTAAACGTAATACCTGATTATAATCGGCGATCGCGGCCTCTTTATTACCAGTATCAAAATAAACCAATCCCCGACCTTTAAATGCTGGTGCATATTCAGGATTAAGTTTAATTGATGTACTATAGGCAGCAATGGCGGCTTGATAATTACCTTTAAAATGTTGAGTTTGTCCCTGAATATAAAATTTCCCATATTTGGATGTTCTTGCTATCTTCGGATTTGGGGTAGTTGCTGATCTTTCTGTCACTAAAATATCTTGATTATTGCTACAAGAAATGCAAATTATCCCACTAAAAATGGTAAGCATTGCTATAGTAAATGCTTGGTTTATCTGTCGTTGTTTATGTGTCAATAACTGCCATTTCATAATTTACATAATTTACTATAAATCGCCATTATACTTGGAGCAAATCATTTACTAAATTGCTTACTTACGTCTGGAATATTTTAACTTTTTCATCAAATGAAAACACTATGATCAGATTTCCTCACCTGATCTTCAATTGGTAGCTAATCACCCGATACTGATAAATATTTTATATCTAGATTATTTATTATTACTAAACTATCGCTAATAATTCTGTCAATTTTATTAGCATTTTTAGAAAAAGATTTAATACTAGTATAAGTATTTATATTAAAATATTATGAATATTAATTCTGTTTTTCATTTTTGATTTCTAATCTTTGAATTTAGATATTTTTCTGAATGAATATTTAAAACTAATTTTTGCAGATTTACCTGCAAATTTTTCCAATGCTGCCTATTATAATGACTTTTGTTAATACCTTCTGCCAATGTGCCAAATTAATTATTTCTTTCCTCTATTTGGTAAAATGGTTTCAAAACAGCTACAGTAATTACATATATTATGAGGTATAAAATCACCCCATTTTTAACCTATGATGTACTTCATAACAAAGAAATCTGCTGTACGTACAATTAATTTTTCATTAAAAAAGCTCAGGTATTTATTCCTGAGCTAATGGTAAACTGAATTATTCTAGACGGGGATATTTTTATTACTCAAGTCTATTTATACTTATTTCAATGAATTTAGAGCCACAATAACCATCTATTTTCGTGATTTTAAGTAATTTAGGCTACAGACTAAATTTTAACTTCTTTTTCCATGTTGCAATTCAAACATTCCTCAATCATTAACGCACCAGTAGAAGTAGTTTGGAAATTTCATGAAAGGCCAGACATAATACAACTACTTACCCCACCTTGGCAGCCTGTACAAGTAGTCAGACGTGAAGGAGGACTAGAAACAGGTGCAATTACCGAATTTCGTCTTTTTCTGGGCATTTTACCCTTAACTTGGTTAGCACGTCACACAGACTATGAAAAATATCGTCTGTTTAGCGATAAGCAAATATCTGGACCCTTTGAGTCCTGGATACATCGTCACGAATTTACGGAGGAAAATGGCAAAACTAGATTAACTGATCATATCACCTATGCCATGCCCGGAGGCAATGGAGTGGAATTTATCAGTGGTTGGTTAGTGCAAGCACAACTAGAAGTCATGTTTCGCTATCGTCATTATGTGACTAAACGCGAATGTGAAAAGTGAAGACAAAAAAAGCTACCCTCAAGGGTAGCTTTTTTATTTAACTAGACTCTAGTTATTAACCGTTGATTGCAGGAGCGCTCAAAGCAACAGGAGCAACATCAGCAGCAGCCAAGTCTAGGGGGAAGTTGTGAGCATTGCGCTCGTGCATTACTTCCATACCTAAGTTAGCG